>NATW01000095.1 GCA_003094555.1 gamma proteobacterium symbiont of Ctena orbiculata | reverse complement strand
GGTCGCTGAAGAAGCAGATGATCGAATTGGAACAAAACCTCGAGATGGCACATCAAAAGGAGACTGAATTGGCCAAGGCCCGTGCTGAGGCTGAGGGACGTTTCGATGCATTTTCCACGCGAATCAAACAACTCGAACAGGAACTCCCAGGGCTGCATAGACAAGTGAAGGTGTTACGCCAAGACGAGGCCGGATTGTTGCGCGAGATGGCGCTTGAAAGACTCGAACGACGGCGCACTTTAATCAACAACTATCTGGTCCAAGCCAGGTTTGGCGTCGCCAACCTGCTGGATATCAGTAGCGCACGAGCAGGAGGAGAGGAATGAGGCTCTCTTTCTCGATCGCTCTGCTTGGCGCACTACTCTATGGCTGCTCGAATATGCCCATGATAGGTAAATCGAAATCTGATGAACCTACCCTGGCAGATATCCAAAAGCAGCCGGTAAAGGTTGAAAAAAAGGCCCTCTCCCCCACTGATCGCAACGAAGTCATCGAAAATTATCGCGCCATTCTGCAGCTTAATCCCGATCAGCGTCTGAATAGTGAAGCGACCCGTCGCCTGGCAGATCTTGAGTTGGAACGTAGTGAAACAAAACTATTGGATTCCACAGACGAACCAATCCCCAGCGATGCTGAACTAGACAAATCCATAAAACTTTATGAATCCCTGTTACGTAAGGATCCTAACTATGCATCCCGTGACCTGGTTCTCTATCAGCTAGCCAGGGCCTATGAGTTGAAGGGCGACTTAAACGCCATGATGCTGACTCTGCGCGCCCTGATTACACAATACCCCGACAGTCCCCACTGGCAAGAGGCCCAGTTCCGGCGCGGTGAACACTTCTTCGTCTCGCAGCAGTTCGATAATGCCGAATCATCCTACAATGCCATTCTGAAACAACGTCAGGAGACACCCTACTACGACCGGGCGTTGTTCAAACACGGTTGGTCACTGTTTAAGCAACAAAACATCGAAAAGGGCCTCGATTCATTCACTCAATTGCTTGATCGCAACCTAGGTGATGCCCCGGAGGCCGATGTCGGCAAACTCTCTCCCGCCGATCAGAAACTATTAAAAGAGACCATCAGGGTGATCAGCCTGACCTTCTCTGAACTCGGCGGCGCAAAGCGCATCAGCCGTTACTTTGACACTAAAGGTCATCGCAACTACGAGTATATGATCTACCAGGGACTGGGTGATCTCTACCTTAAGCAAGAGCGTATCCAGGACGCGGCTGATGCCTATCTTGCCTTCGTAGACTTCTCTCCCGACCACCCCCAATCGCCCCGCTTGTCGGTGAAGGTAGTCGATATCTATACCGAAAACGACTTCCCGGGACGGGCAATAGAGAGCAAGAAAGCCTTTGTCCAACACTATGCTGTGGGCAGCGATGCCTGGAAGAAACAGGATCAGAAGAATCAGGCATGGTTGAATCAGCAGCTGCGCAACTATCTCAAAGAGCTTGCCGAATATCACCATGCGCTGGCGCAGCAATACAAAAAGAGCAAGGATAAAAAACTGGCTGCACAGCAGGCCAAACAGGGTGCAGAAGCAGCACACTGGTATCGGCTCTATCTGGATACCTTTGCCGACGACCCCACCGCAGGCAGTATCAGTTTCCTCCTCGGTGAGCTGTTGTTCGAGCTGAAAAAATATCCCGAAGCCGTGACCGCCTATGAGGACAGCGCCTACCGATTGCCTGCCCATGACAAGCAGGCCGAGGCAGGGTATGCCGCCCTACTCGCCTATGCCGAGCATAAAAAAAGTCTGGCGGAAAATAGACAGCAGGCATGGAGTCGGCAGGGGGTGGAGAGTGCGCTGAAGTTCTGCGATATCTTCCCCAAGGATTCCCGGCGGGCCTCGGTCTTGACAGAGGCGGCCGATCAACTGCTGCAACTCAAGGAGATCGGACGCGCGCGTGGCGCCGCGTTGCAAGTCACCAATCTAAAACCGCCGGCGGAGAAAAAGCTGCTGCGCACTGCCTGGACCATTGCCGCCCACGCCGCCTTTGAACAGAAAGATTACCAGGCTGCGGAAAAGGCCTACCAGCAGGCACTGGTACTGATGCCCAATAAAGCCAAGGAGAGGAAACCCCTTGAGGAGAGGCTGGCTGCCAGTATCTATCAACAGGGCACCACCCTGCGTTCCCAGGGCGACAATAAAGGCGCGGCTCAGGCGTTTATGCGCATTGCCAAGCAGGCCCCCAAAGCCTCGATAATAGCCACTGCCGAGTACGATGCCGCCGCCAGCCTGATTGCCGCCGGTGACTGGGCAGGCTCGGTTAAAATCCTCGAATCCTACAAGGCGAAATATCCGAAGGATAAGTTGATACCGGAGGTCAACAGTAAACTCGCCGTTGCCTATATGGAGACCAAGCAGCCACTCAAAGCGGCCGCGGAGCTCGCCACTCTATCCACCCGGGCCGGCTCCCCCGAGTTACGCCGTGAAGCCGGCTGGCGCTCAGCGGAGCTGTATGAGAAGGCGGGCAAGCAGAAGCAGGCGATCGCCGCCTACAAGCGCTACGTGAAGAACTTCCCTGCCCCCCTCGATCAGGCGATGGAGGGGGGGCAAAAGCTGGTCGAGCTCTATCACAAGGGGGGCGAGACAGGAAAGCGGGACTGGTGGTTGAAAGAGTTGATCCAGCTCGATGCTCGAGCCGGAAAACAGCGTAGCGACCGCACCCGCTATCTGGCTGCACAGGCATCCCTGCGCCTGGCCGAGGCGAACCTGCAGGGCTTTCGTCGCATCAAGTTGAAGGCCCCGCTGGAGAAGAATCTGAAACGTAAAAAACAGCAGATGCAGACAGCCATCAGCGCCTACAAAAAGGCCATCAAGTATGGCGTGGCGGAGGTGACCACCACTGCCACCTACCAGATCGCCAGGATGTATCAGCAATTCGGTACTGACCTGATGGAATCCGAAAGACCCAAGGGGTTGAATGCGGAAGAGTTGGAACAGTATGAGATCCTCCTGGAAGAGCAGGCCTATCCCTTCGAGGAGAAGGCCATCAACCTCTACGAAACGAACGTGCAGAGGGTATCCAACGGCATCTACGATGAGTGGGTGAGGAAGAGTTTCGATGCACTGGCGAAGTTGTTACCCGGACGTTATGCCAAACAAGAGCAGCGGGAGGCGTGGATCGATGCGATCAACTAGTCCCCCTGTTCGGTCCAGTGCAATCATCAGGCTCGTCTGCGCCACAGTTGTCTCCGCCCTGATTGTTTCAGGGTGCAGCGGCACACCCGCTATGGTCAAAGCCACAGAGACTGAGCAGAAAGCTGCTACTACCGCTCCCAGCGTAAAGCCGAGCAGCGCAGAACCACAGCAGCAAAGGCGATTCGACGCGGCGGTGGCGCTGATGCGAAAAGACGATATCGTCAAAGCGAAACAGAGCCTGCAGGCATTGATCGATCAGAATCCCGGTTTGGCGGGACCCTATATCAATCTGGGAATCATCCAGTTGAACGAAGGTGAGCCGAGCAAGGCCGAACAGTCATTCACCACCGCCTTGCAGCTGAAGCCTGACAGCTCACCCGCGCACAACCAACTGGGTGTTGCGCTGAGAATGCAGGGGAAATTCCAGGAGGCGGAGCAGGCCTACCAATCGGCGCTTGAGATCAAGCCCGACTACCAGCTGGCTCACCGCAACCTGGGCATACTCTACGATCTCTATCTGAGCAAACCGAAACTGGCACTGCGACACTATAAACGCTGTCAGGTATTGAGTGGCTCCGATGACAAAAAGCTTGGCGGTTGGATTCTCGATCTTGAACGACGTATCAAGTCAACAAAGTAACGGTACACACCTATGTTGAAAAGGCCAAACAGACATACCTTGACGATGACCGGGGCAGCCCTGTTGCTGCTCACGCAGCAACTGTATGGGGAGCAGCGTCTCGATCTGGAGGGCACGGCAATTTTCGGCAACAAAGAGTCGCCCAACATTCTCTATGTGGTACCTTGGCGCTCCGCGAAGCGGCTGACCAACATGATGCCCCCGGAAACAGGTCGCAGAGACGAGTTGTTCGCACCGCTGGACCGTGATGTGTTTCGCAGACAGATCGATTGGTACCAGACATTTAGCGAAAAACCGTAAAGAATTTAACACTTAGTGCCGTATGACTGAAAACAACCCTATTTCATACATATGTCGTGTGCCGGTCATCAATAGATGGCTGAGCACATATGCAGTAAACCGATATACAGGCGTTTAACAACGGAGAATCCTATGGAGCTCATTGATCCTATCATCCGATTTTTTCAGGAAGGCGGACTATTTATGTACCCAATCCTGCTGATCTTTGCAGGCGGTGTGGCGATAGCCATCGAACGCTGGGTCTATCTGACCATACAGACCGGCAGCAACAAGCGTATCTGGAAAAGGGTCCTGCCCCATCTCAACGACGGCGACTTCAAGTCGGCCATGTCCGCCGCGAATAAATCCAAGACCGCCATCGGCACCATGCTGACCTACGGTCTGGCCCGGGCACGTACCGCGAGGCGCCGGGACGATGTGGAGGTGGCCATGGAGGAGGGCTTGATGGAAGCGATCCCGCGCATGGAAAAACGCACTCACTATCTCAGCACCCTGGCCAACATCGCCACCCTGCTCGGCCTGTTGGGCACCATCATCGGTCTGATCCAGGCCTTTACCGCGGTCTCCAACGCCGATCCCGCGGAGAAGGCGGACCTGCTCTCGGCCAGTATCTCGGTGGCCATGAACACCACCGCTTTCGGACTGATGGCGGCGATCCCGCTGTTGCTGGTGTACGCCCTGCTGCAGAGTAAGACCACCGCCATCGTCGACAGCCTGGAGATGGCTTCGGTGAAGTTCCTCAACATCTTCAGTGAACAGGCATTCAGTACACGGAGCAAGGCATGAGAGAACGGCTGAGGCGCCATCGCCACGGGGAAGAGCTGAACATCACGCCCTTCCTCAACCTGATGGTGATCCTGATTCCCTTTTTGCTGATCACGGCCGCGTTTTCCAGGTTCTCCATTATTGAGCTCTACCTGCCCCCTGCCAGTGAGGGCACCCTGAAGGCGATCAAGGAGCTGCAGCTGGAAGTCATCATCCGCAAGAACAGCCTCGAGGTTGCGGACCGGCAAGGGGGCTTGATCAGACGCATCAAGAACACTCCGGAAGGTTATGATGTGAAGGGATTGAATGAGCTGCTGGTGCAGATCAAGGTCCGTTTCCATGACAAACGCAATATCTTCATTCTCTCAGAGCCCAACACCCATTACGAAACCATGGTTCAGGTGATGGATGCGGTACGCATGACAGAGAACATGGAAGCCGGCGCCGTAGTGCAATATGAATTATTCCCGGATATCGCGTTGGGTGACGCCCCCCCGGTAGCCGCGCAGAAACAGGACGAAGGTAACGCATCATGAAGATGTCGCGCCGTGCCAAACGCATGGATCGCCACCATCGGCGAAACAAGGGCCATGCGGTACTGAACCTGGTCTCCCTGATGGATATCTTTACCATCCTGGTGTTCTTCCTGCTGGTCAATTCCGGCGAGGTTCAAGTATTGCCCAACGCCAAGGCATTGAGCCTACCCGAGTCGGTGGCAACCCTGAAACCAGGGGAGACCCTGGTGGTGATGGTCAATCACGATGAAATCCTGGTACAGGGATATCGGGTTATGGACCTTTCTCAACCCTTGCCAAGGGGGACCACGCTACCAGCCCTGAAAAATGAACTGCAACGCCATGCCGACAGGTCGAAATCCAAGGTGATCAACCCGGAGGAACCCTTTAAAGGCAAGATCACCATCATGGGTGAGAAGACTATTCCCTACACCCTACTGAAGCGCGTCATGGCCACCTGTGCCGAGTCGGATTACCCCCATGTCTCCCTCGCGGTATTGAGAAAGAATGAAAAGGCCAATGGAGCCAATGGAGGACAGCCGTTGTGAGCTCCGCCTACCGACACTCCAATTATCTGCCCTGGTATACCGCATCGGCCGACGAGCGGCGATTTCAGATTATAACCCTGGTGGTGCTCATCATCGCCCTGCTGTTAGGTACCATCATACCGATAATCGAACTGCCGGAGAAAGAGCGGTTCAAGAAACAGACCCTGCCGCCCCGTCTGGCGAGGTTGATCCTGGAACAGAAAAAGGAGCCTCCAAAACCGAAGAAGATCGTCAAGAAGAAACTGCCGGAACCGGAGAAGAAGAAACCGGAGAAAAAGCCTGAAGAGAAGAAAAAACCGGAGCCAAAGAAAAAACCGGAAAAGCAGGTGGTGAAAAAGAAGCCGACTAAACAGGATGCGCGCAAGAAAGCTGCGAGCGCCGGCCTACTCGCCTTTGCCGATCAGTTGGCCGACCTGCGCGAAGAGCAGATCGAATCGAATGTCCGTGGAAGTCAGAGACTCTCTACCACCGGCAAAAAGACCTATCGCAATCAACGCTCGATCATCTCCTCCGGCGTCACCAGTGGCAGCGGCGGCATCAATACCGCGGCCCTGAGCAGGGGTACCGGTGGCACCGGCCTCTCTAGCCGAAAGACCACCGAGGTAGAGAGTGCCGCCATCAGCGATGAGACCAAAGCTGCGGCTCGGAGCGGTGGAAAAGGCAAAGACTACAAGGGATTCCGTACCCGGGAAGAGATTCAGCTGGTGTTCGACCAGAACAAGGGTGCTGTCTACGCTCTCTATAACCGCGCCCTGCGAAAGGATCCCTCTCTGCGCGGCAAGGTGGTGTTGGAGTTGACCATAACACCTACGGGAAAGGTTACCAAGTGCGTCATCCTCTCATCCGAGCTCAACGATCCGAAACTGGAGCGCAAGCTGGTGTCACGTATCAAGCTGTTCAAGTTCCCCGCCAAGGATGTGGATACCGCAGTGGTCTCCTATCCCATCGACTTCCTGCCCTCCTGATGTTTCCACTCTCCGCCTGCAACAGCGTTTTGCTTTGCAGGCGGGTAAGCCGTGTAAAAATGTAAGGCGCGAATGTCTCCTGAAATGGAATTCTGGAAGTAAAAGCTGTCATTAAATATGCTGCAATTCGTAATC
The DNA here is from genome assembly GCA_003094555.1 of gamma proteobacterium symbiont of Ctena orbiculata. Classification (GTDB taxonomy): domain Bacteria; phylum Pseudomonadota; class Gammaproteobacteria; order Chromatiales; family Chromatiaceae; genus Thiodiazotropha. The sequence goes on along the minus strand of NATW01000095.1, from coordinate 30,672 downwards.
ATTGAGGATGGATACCGCAGTGATTGAAATGGCAAGATTTCTCTTTTCAAACATGATGAGATGTAACAAGAACAATGCGAACCGCCTATAGACTTTTACTGCTGTTGACGGCGCTCGCCTGTTTCCAGTCGGTGCACGCGGCCTGGGTCAGCGGAGAGGAAGCGATCATGGGCACTCGGATCAGTGTCCAACTCTGGCACCAGGATAAGGATCAGGGCAAGGCGGCGGTCGAGACCGTGATGGAGGAGTTTCGACGCCTCGACAGAAAACTGAGCCCCTACATCGATAGCAGCGAGCTCTCCCTGGTCAACCGCATGGCCTCACTCGAACCCCTGGTTATCTCGGAGGAGTTCTTCCGCCTTCTCGAGACCTCCCTCGAATACTCCGAGCTGACCGAAGGCGCCTTCGATATCACCTTCGCCTCCATCGGCCACCGCTATGACTATCGCAAGGGAATCAAACCGACCGAATCCCTGATCGACCGCTCCCTGCCCCTGATCAACCACCGCAACATTCGGCTCGACGCGGATAGAGGCACAGTCTTCTTCGAAAAGCAGGGCGTACGCATCGACCTCGGCGGCATCGCCAAAGGCTACGCCGTCGATCGGGGCATAGAACTGCTGCAGCACAGAGGCGTACGACATGTGTTGATCAGCGCGGGTGGCGACAGCCGTTTGCTGGGCGACCATCGGGGCAGACCCTGGCATATCGGTGTCCGGGCACCTCGGGACAAAGGTAACATGGCGGCTGTGCTACCCATTGCCGATAGTGCCGTCTCAACGTCGGGAGATTACGAACGTTTCTTTGAACGGGATGGGATCCGCTATCACCATATCATCAGCCCGGATACGGGACGTTCCGCCGATAACCTGCAAAGCGTCACAATTATCGGTCCCAATGCCACCCGCACCGATGCCCTCTCCACCAGCGTCTTTGTACTCGGCGCGGAAAAGGGAATGGCACTGATCAATCGGCTGCATGATGTGGAAACCATTATCATCGACAAGCATGGAAAGATGATTACATCAGACGGCCTTGCCGATCTGAGGCAATAGTTAAATGGTTTTTTCCGGTCAGGAAGTCCCCCGCTTTTCATAAAAAGTCTCAGTAAACTCCCCTAAGGTTCCGCCCTCAATCGCCCCCCGCAGTTCCCGCATCAGCTTTTGGTAGTAGTAGAGGTTATGTATGGTATTCAAGCGCGCCCCGAGAATCTCGTTGCATTTGTCCAGGTGACGCAGATAGGCACGGCTGTAGTTGCGGCAGGTATAACAGTCGCACTCAGGATCCAGTGGACCCTCATCATATTGATGAGCGGCATGGCGGATGCGCACCACACCCTGGTGGGTGAAGAGATGACCGTTGCGCGCATTGCGGGTCGGCATTACGCAGTCGAACATGTCGATGCCCCGGTGAACCGATTCGACGATATCCTCCGGGGTACCTACACCCATCAGATAGCGGGGCTTATCCGCAGGTAACCGGGTACTGAGAGAATCGAGGATGCGCCAGCGATCCGCAGCTGGTTCGCCAACCGAGAGACCACCCACCGCATAGCCATCGAATCCGATATCGACCAATCCCTGCAGGGACTGCTCACGCAGTGCCTCGAACATGCCACCCTGGACAATACCGAACAGGGCTGATGGGGTGTCGCCGTGGGCGATACGACTGCGTTCCGCCCAGCGCAGGGAGAGCTCCATCGACAGCCTCGCCTCCTCTTCCGTCGCCGGGTAGGGAGTGCACTCGTCGAAGATCATAACGATATCCGAGCCCAATTCCCGTTGCACCTGCATCGACTCCTCAGGGCCCATGAAGACCTTGCTGCCGTCGATGGGCGACTGGAAGGTCACCCCTTGCTCGGTGATCTTGCGCATCTCCCCCAGGCTGAACACCTGAAATCCCCCCGAGTCGGTCAGGATAGGTCCCTCCCAGTGGGTAAAACCGTGCAGATCGCCATGCTTCTGGATAACCTCGGTGCCAGGCCTCAGCATAAGATGAAAGGTATTGCCGAGTATGATCTCCGCACCCAGCTCGACCAGCTCCTCAGGGGTCATCGCCTTGACCGTGCCATAGGTCCCGACAGGCATGAATGCGGGGGTTTCAACACGCCCTCTGGCAAAGCTCAAACGACCACGACGTGATGCGTTATCTTTTTGAAATATTTCGAATTTCATCGCTTTTAATCAAACCGTTAAAGAACAGCGGTAAACTTGCTCGTCCTACGAATGAATATCCTAAGTGTTATTACTCGGCATAATTAGGGTTATCCCTTATTTTTTCTTGACAAGAGCATCACTATATAAGAAGATGTTCATGTGCTGATCATTATCGTTCAGCACTCTACACTCCTCCATCCTCCTTTGGTGGATATGTTTAGCGCGGCACCCTTGCCGCGCTTTTTTTTACCCGTTGGATTCCTTTGCGGGAGTCAGGAACATTGCATCTCCGTAACTGAAAAAACGGTAGCGTTTTTCAATTGCATGTTGATAGGCATTCATGATGCGATCATAACCGGCAAAGGCCGCTACCAACATCAGTAAGGTGGACTGGGGTAGATGAAAATTGGTTATCATGGCATCCACACTGCGAAATCGATAACCTGGTTTGATAAAGAGTCGGGTATCCCCCTGATAGGGTTTGATAGCACCATCGCTTGATGCAGCCTCTAAACTCCTCACACAAGTTGTGCCCACGGCCACCACACGCCCGCCCCTTTTACGCGTATCGACAACCTGTTGGCATACGGCCTCATCAACCTCAACATACTCCTTATGCATAATATGCTCATCGAGATTTTTAACCCTTACCGGTTGAAAGGTTCCAGCACCTACATGCAGGGTCACTGTTGCCTGGTTGACACCCAATTCGGATAGTTCATTCAGCATCTCTTGATCGAAGTGCAGCCCGGCAGTAGGTGCGGCAACCGCCCCAGGGCTTTGTGCATAGACCGTTTGATATCGTTCCATGTCAATGGATTTATCGTCACGGGCTATGTAAGGGGGCAATGGCATGTGACCCAAATGATTCATCAGATGATAGAAGTCATGAACTTGGGAGCGAAGCAGAAACAGATCACCTTCTCGACCTGTGACCTCGACACATTGATCGCTATCGCCAAGTTCAATCCAAGTTCCAGGTTTGGGCGATTTGCTGGCGCGGATATGCGCCAATGCCAATCCAGGCTCAATAACACGTTCAATCAGTACTTCGACTTTCCCGCCACTCGGTTTATTCCCATACAGTCGAGCACGCATCACCTGGGTGTTATTCAACACCAACAAATCCCCAGGCTGCAGCAGTGCGGGAAGGTCAGAAAACATCAGATCCTGCGGTTGTGACTCCCCCTGTAACAACCCAAGCAGGCGACTCCCTCTTCGCTCCTTATGTGGAAACTGGGCGATGAGTTCATCTGGTAAGCGGTAATTAAAGTCGGATAGCTGCATAGCGCGCGGATGGTAGCACGTCACGAGTAAGCGGGGAACAATTCACTTTTCATCAAGCAGGTATTATTATCAATATCCTAGTCATTATTCCGTGTAAGGTGTATCAATACCTGCGAACCCGATTTTCGAATAAAGACTGACACACTAATCATGGTTGTTATTGGCCGATAGGGATGATCATATGTGGGTTAAAACAATTTCCAGTATGGAGATAAAACCCACTATAATACACAATGTGATTGTGCATCTGTTGTGAGGGGACGTATACAGAGTAGCAGCGTATGACGATTAGACCAAAACCTCTATCCCTCAGTCTCTTTACATCACTCTTCGTGATGCTTTTTCTAATTCTGCTTTTTACTCTGGGAAATCTGACTTATAGGGAGTTTGAGAAGTTGGATAGTAGATTTCGAGTAGCCACTGAACAGAGTGCGGCGGCTGAACTCGAAGCCACATTGACAGAGACCATCAGCCTCGCCAGAGAAAAAACCCGCCGACTAGCTGCTTGGGATGAAGTTGGACAACAGCTCAACAACCCAACCTTTTACACCGATTGGTATGCCAACAGGGCAAAAAATATTGAGTATGACTCGACACACATGCTCGATATCGCGATCTATGATCTCAATGGTAAGGCGCTTGCGCCTGTCAACACGTCTTCACTACCCCGGAAGATCGAAACCGGTAGTGACAGTGACTATATTCAGGTACGTGACCATGAGCCACTTATAGTAGTCGTAACTCCCGTGGAGGACCCGGTCAGCAAGAAAAAGCTGGGGTATCTTGCTACGTTATACAAATTATTTCCAATCCTGAAAGGATTAAGCCATTTCAGCTATATTGACAATACCAGTATCAGCATCAACATCGCCAATATTGATAAAACTTCGAATCTATCGCTGTTAGAACATATCGAGTATCGGCTTACAAGCGATCCCTATGCTGAGGCAATCAAACCGGTCATTCAGGAGTCACTACTGCAACTGGCCGGTGCCGCTTTGATATTGACACTATTGATCTTTCCATTGGCTGCCTGGCTGGTAAATCGCCCCATATTGCAGATATCGCAACAGATCGATCAGTTGCAATTCTCACCTCGAACAGCTGTCAATCAACAGATAGTGAAACCCTTGTTCATCAAGGAACTGGATAAAATACAAACATCCCTGTACGCCTACCACAATAAACTCAATCAGGCGAATACGAATCTCGACCAGAAGACCCAGGAACTGGATGATCTAGCGCAGCACGATCCATTGACCGGTGTTATGAATCGCCGTGCCTTTGACACCTACTGGAGGGAAGTAAGTGATGTATTTAAACACAGTACCAACGAGATCTCCCTGCTACTGTTTGACATCAACCACTTCAAGGCGCTTAACGACACCTATGGTCATCACACTGGCGATGAGGTATTAATCGCCATTGCACGTACGATAAACAGCATTCTACCTAAGCGGGAACAGCTATTCAGGCTTAGTGGTGATGAATTTGCTACCATCCTCATCGGTGCAACACCCCGCAAAGCCATGCAAGTCGCCAAGCAGTGCCATCTGGCCATCACCAACTATCCCTTTGATACGCTTGGCATCAATGAACCGGTACGTATCAGCATTGGGGTGGCAGATACAACCATCGATAGGAGTGACAACCTCAATACTCTGCATTGGCAGGCGGATATTGCCATACACTTCGCCAAACGTCCCGGTTACTCCAGTATTGTCCGATTCAAACCCGAGTTGGCCGAAACTACCCAAGGCCTGTTTTCGAACCGGACTCACAGTGCAGTCTACGATGCTATCACCCGCGGTACCGGGCTAATCATGCACTACCAACCAATCGTAAACATGCAGGATGGCAGGCCCCAGTATTATGAAGCATTGGTACGTATTGCTCATGAGGGTCAACTGATCATGCCATCCCACATTTTTCCGCTAGTGGAGGCACGCAGCCTTGACCAGGAGTTGGATCACCATGTCATTCAAAAGATCATCACCGACCTGCAGGAGGGTGTGATCCCTGCGGGTACAGGTGTGTCGATCAATATCTCGGCGCCATCCATTATAGATAACGAATTGATAAAACGGCTTGCAGGATTCAAACCCTACATGGATGACTATAAGCTGTTGATCGAGGTCACCGAGACCGCCCTCATCACCCAGCTTCAGACCGCCAGGATAAATCTTGAAACCCTGCGCGAAATGGGATTCAGTATCGCTCTGGATGACTTCGGCAGTGGCTACTCTTCCCTGCGTTATCTGGGAGCCATGCCGGTTGACGTGGTCAAGTTCGACATCACCCTGACCCGCTTGGTCGACAACAAGGAAAACAACCCCATCCTCAGCTACCTGGCGAAAATGATAACCGAATCCGGCCATCTCCTGGTTGCCGAGGGTATAGAAACTGCCCAGATCGCAGAACAGCTGAGTATACTTGGGTTCCGTTATGGCCAGGGATACCATTTCGGTCGGCCGATGCGGCTGACCGATAAACCCAGCTCTGCCGCAGACCCCCTCAATTATTCTGCATAGCCTGAAAAAATTATGTATACTTTGCGGCTTCACGACGCCGGGGTGGCGGAATTGGTAGACGCAGTGGATTCAAAATCCACCGGTAGCAATACCATGCGGGTTCAAGTCCCGCCCCCGGTACCATCACCCACCATCCTCTATCACCCACCCCACATCAGACAAACCCAGTACTGAAGCAATCCGGTTTTGGTGGTATTTTTTATCACTTATAATAGAATTTAGTTATATCAAAAGCCCACTAATTGTACTGACATTATTTGTTTATTTGATCATCGATCTGAGAAATAATTTTCTCGCCTGAAATAAAATCTGGAGATTCCATCATGGCAGAGAGAAGCATAGGCAAAAAACCCATATCCCCTATAACAGGCTTTCTGGCCTCAATCAGTTTGGCTGACAACTTTTCTGTATAAGACAACCTGTCTGTACAAAAGTCATCCTGGTACTCTGGCATGCGAACGAAATCATTTACAAATAAGCGAATAGGCATGGGACCAATTCCATCCGAGCCCAAGTACTATCTCAACAAAGAACAGGTGAACGGACTCGAGGTGCTGAGAAAATTCGGTTGGCGAATCGTCTGCGTCAGGCGTCCCACCGTATTTGACACAACAACAATCCTGTTAAATAAACACACCAACAAGCTGGGGGTTCTTGGCAGTGACGGTATACTCCGCATCTCCAACAACCTAAAGATACGAGAAAATAGCAAGAAAAGAGACGTCACTAAGATTAACAGAACTCGCCCTCTGCAATTCAGAAAAACACATAAATAGATCTAAATAAATAATAATCATTATTATTTACAATCGATCGATCCCCATCCTGTGACAATCTGCTTATATTATCCCGGCATCACGAAACCGGAATCCCGCCTCACCTCGGCATCTATCCGAATATTGCATCGGGCATGACAGCCCATATATTTCAGCGCTACCCGATATGTGGATACCCACCTATCGCATATATGGATTTTATGTGTCTGTTCTGTTCAAATGTTGGGGTTATAGTGAAACAACAGGTGCGTGCATCACGGTGGCGCCAGTGCCCACCGAAACCTTAGATAATAAGCAGAGTATGACGAGTCCAGATTCCAAATTACCCGATGAATATGATCAGGATGTTGAGAAATCGACGAACTCCGATCGATTGAGAGTGGTATTGGAAATAGCCATTGCAGCGCTTATCCTCACGGGTATCTATTTCCTTTTTGCTCCTGAAGAAGAGATAGACCTGGCACCTCCTCTGGAGCAGAGTCAGATCGACCCGATTATTCGCGCCCAAATCGACTCGGCAGCGGAGCAACCCTCCCCCGTTGAGGAGGAGACCAGCACCACCGAAACATCGACAACCGAGGATGATACGTCGAATCTGGACATCGCTGCGGCTGACAATCCACCCGTCCAAGCTGCTGACACTGAAGGCGGTCCGGCTCGTGGTTTGATATCCCGGCTACGTTCCGGAGAAGCAACCTTGGATCCGCATCAAATCCTCAACCAGGTAGATGCCTACCGGAAAGAGGGAATGCTGACCGACGCCTATCTGTTGCTCTTTTATGCCGCGCGTGAAGGCGATGGTGGGGCGGCCTTTTCTCTGGCCGATATGCACGACCCGAACCATTTTAACAAAGCCAATCCATTGCTCGATAAACCTGATTCTTATCAGGCACATAAATGGTATTCGGTGGCCGCCGGCAAAGGTTTAGACAAAGCGAATGAACGGTTGAAATCCCTGAAAAGGACCACCGAAGCGCAAGCCAAGAAAGGAGATCTTGCAGCTCAGCGACTTCTGTTGAACTGGCAGTAGCTCTCAATCAAGGACTATCCGATGGCCATACTCAAATCGACTCTGACTCTATTGATTGTTGTTCTTATGCCTTCTCTTCTCTTGGGAGCTGTACAGCAACACCCGCTTCTCATGGAGGGAAAGCAGGCACTCTACCAGCGTGTCCTGAGCAAACCCGGCGCTCATTTTTATGAAGAAATACAAAAGGCTAAGTCCAAACCTGCCACACCTTTCAGTGTCTTCTATGTGTACAACCGCAAAACCAAAAATGGTGCCACCTGGTTACAACTTGGCCACAATCGTCATGGCGAACTAGCCGGTTGGATGCCGGAAACCGAGACCATTCCCTGGAATCAAGGTTTGACCGTCGCTTTTCGTGATCCTGTGGGCAACGACCGGGTGCTTCTTTTCAATGAAAAGGACAATCTGAAAGCGCTCATAGACAGCAACGATAAGGAAAAATATCGACAGCTCTATCAGGCTGCCGAGTCGGGTGAACTCGATGACAACTCTCCGGTAATCGCAATTCAGCCCAGGACACATATCGATATATTGAAGGATTTCTATCTGGTACCCATCCGTGACCATGAGGATATCTATATCGGGAATGAGCAGGCGCGAATACTGCAGGTATCCAGCGTACCACTCCTACCTGCCGTTGAGAGCAAAAAGGCGGATGTGGCGCCGAAACGCGCAAAAGCATCTGACAAAAAGATTAAGCCCTTCCGCTCCGCCGTAGTGTTTGTTATTGACTCCACCCTCTCAATGGACCCCTATATCGACCGCACTCGAGAAGCAGTGCGAAAAATATATGACACCATTACTAAAGAGGATCTGACCGGGGATGTGAGCTTTGGCCTAATTGCCTTTCGCGATAATCCACAGGCCGTTCCGGACCTTGAGTATTTGACCCAAACCTATGTCGATCTTCAGCAGGGACAGGATGCGGCCGGCTTTTTCAACCAGGTCTCCTCACTCAAAGCCGCTACCATTTCCAGTCGCGATTTCAATGAAGACAGCTTTGCTGGTGTAAACGAGGCCATCGCCGGAATCGATTGGCAGGGACAGGACGCCCGCTATGTTGTTCTGATCACTGATGCCGGACCCCGGGAAGCAGGTGATCCCCTCTCCGGCACAGGCATGTCGAGCGCATCGCTTCGGCAGTTGGCCCAGGACAAAGGGATAGCCCTCTCGGTTTTACACCTATTGACCCCAAGCATCATGGCGGATCACAGCAAGGCAGAAGAGACCTATCGCGATCTCTCATACTACCCGGGTATAGGTAGCTTCTATTTCGGTGTGGAAACGGGAAATGTTGAGCGGTTCGGACGCGTACTTGATGCCCTGGCCACACAGATTACCGAACAGGTCAAACTGGCTGCCATGGCGGCCGCCGGGAAAAACATGGCACTGGAACGCCAAGCCAAGAACAACCAGGCAGAGCAAGAGAAAGAGACTGATCAGTTGGCCCAATTCCAGGCAAAAGTCGCCAAACTGGGGTACGCCCTGCGCATGCGCTATCTGCAGCAGAATGATAAACAACAGATACCCAATGTCTTCAATGCCTGGCTAGTCGACCGGGACATCAACAAACCCCGAAGGCAAACCCTGGATGTACGTGTACTTTTGACTCGCGATCAACTCAGCGATCTCCATGGCATCATGCACCAGGTGCTCATCACGGCTGAAGAGGGGCTGCTATCCCCACGCACTTTCCTGAATGATTTAAAGAGTCTCGCCGCCACTATTGCCCGGGATCCTGAACAACTCGGCACGACCACACGGGTAACTGGCGCACGCCAAGGCAACCTTGCTGACATGGGCTTTATGCGTGAGTACATAGAGGACCTCCCCTACACCGGTGAAGTAATGAATCTCTCCCTGGAGAATTGGCAGGATTGGCCAGCGCGAGAGCAAATCAGCTTCATCAATCGCCTGGAAGAGAAGATAAACTATTACCAGGTATTACACGACCATACGGACCTTTGGGTCTCGCTGGACGGAGGTCCGATATCTGGTGACTCCGTCTTTCCTATCGCCTTGGAAATGTTACCCTAGCTCTCCTTCACTATGCGCCTGGAGGAGTCCCGGATTTGACTACAACTGTTACCCAGCCGGGTGTCAACCTGAGCGGCGAGAGAGTACTCATCTATCATCTACGTGATGTGGTGAAGACCCGGGAAGCCGAAGGCAGTGCATTTCGTCTCCGCGTACCCAGCTTACAAATTGCCCTCGGAGAGAAGATAGCCCTGATTGGTGAAAGCGGCTGCGGCAAGAGCACCCTATTAGATATGCTCTCGATGACATTAAAACCGAGCAACATCGGGTCATTTCGTTTTAGACCTGAGCCTGGTGCTGAACCAGTCGATATTTCAAACCTGTGGAAGAAAAAACAACTCAATCAACTGGGTGATCTGCGTCGCTTGAGGATCGGCTATGTCATGCAGACAGGCGGTCTTCTACCCTATCTGACGGTACGGGAGAATATCAACCTCTCCCGTCGCTTGCTCGATATGCAGGATGATGGTCTGGTCGACGAACTGGCGAGTGACCTGGGCATTCGCAGACACTTGAACAAGCTACCCCATTTGCTCTCTGTCGGTGAGCGCCAACGGGTTGCCATAGGTCGTGCACTGGCCCACCGCCCGGCTATAGTGATAGCCGACGAACCCACAGCGTCACTCGACCCAATAGCAGCAGAACGCATCATGTCGCTGTTTATCGAGTTGGTGGATGAGCTGCATATCACTGTCATCCTTGCCAGCCATGCGTGGCGACATATCAACCGCTTGGGACTACGTCATTTGGAACACCATACCCATAGAGAGGCGGACGGATCGATGACTGAAACCGTAGTGAGCGGCTGATGCATCATCGTTTTAAGGACATTATCTGGTTGGCCAGTCGCGATTATCGAAACGAGTGGCAGATGTCGACCTTCTTTATCATTGCCCTGGCAGCTGTGCTCGGACCAATGATGATCCTGTATGGCCTCAAGTTCGGCATCGTCGGCAGCATGCTGACAAATCTTATAGAGGATCCTCGGAACCGGGAGGTTCGCCCTATCGGTAGCGGTCGTTACGACAGCGCCTGGATCGAGCAACTCCACGCCAGGGAGGAGATCGACTTTATAATTCCGCGTACACGCGCCATCGCCGCCACCATAGACCTGAAGAGTAAAACGGCCAAGAGCATCATCTCTGTTGAGATGCTACCTACAGGCCAGGGTGATCCACTGCTCGAGTCAAAATCAATTCCACAAGATCTGCGGCAGATCGTACTTTCAGAAAAAGCGGCACAAAAACTTAAAGTAAAGCCTGGCGATGAAGTCAGTGGCAGTCTGTCCCGTCGATACAAGGGACGTAGCGAAAGGGTACATATCACACTCCGAGTGACCGATATCGCAAGACACGCCAGTTTCACCCGGGATGGCGCTTTTACTCACCTGAGCCTGCTTGAAGCTGCGGAGGACTTCCGCGATGGTCGCGCGGTCCCCATTCTTGGTTGGAGCGGCACCAATCAAAGGAATGACAAACGCACCTACCCCAGCTTTCGTCTCTATACACGTTCCATCTACGATATCGCACCTATCAGTGATGCAATGAACAAGCTGGGAATCGAAGTGAATACCCGCGCTGCAGATATCGATATCGTGCGTAACATGGATCAAAATCTGAGCCTGGTTTTCTGGTTGATCGCACTCATAGGACTGATCGGTTTCTCATTCTCTTTGGGGGCCAGCCTCTGGGCTAACGTGGACCGGAAGAGAAAAGAGCTGAGCGTACTTAGATTGGTTGGATTTCGTACTGGTGAAATTATCTGGTTTCCGGTTCTACAATCAGCTTTCACAGCCATTTTCGGCTGGCTTACCGCCTCACTGATATATCTGGCTGTGAGTTTCACCATCAATGGACTGTTCGTGACCCAAACCGAGGGTAGCGAGACGATTTGTCAGCTGTTACTGAGCCACTTTATCATCGCCCTGATTCTGACCCTGGGATCCTCCATCATTGCTGCCTCCCTGGCGGGATATCGGGCAGCTAGAATAGAGCCCTCGGAAGGATTGCGAGAGATCTGAAACCAGCCACATCATCAATTAGCGTCGAGCCAGGCCTTCCACAACAAGTGAGAAGGTAGCTCATAAAAAAGTCCGCAGAGGCTGAACCTTTGCGGACCTATTCATTCGCCTACAATTGTTGGTGCGTCAGATCTTCCGTCTGACACTGAAAGAGATGAACCCGATCAAAGCAGAACCGAACAGCCATACTGCCGCAGGCAGGGGTACGGCCTTAATTACCAGGTCATAGTCGGAATGGACTTTACTATCTAGCGCGTTCAGAGCGAAACCGGAGAGGGTAAAAACATAACTTCCCACCCCTAGGCTCAAAGTCTCTGAAAACATGGGAGCGAGGTGATACTCTGTTTCATCATTGATGTTTGTCAGCAACAGATCATCACCAGCCATACCTTGGTGGGAACCGGAGAAGTTGATCAATAGCCCGGAGGTCTCGATATCAAGGTGATAAATATCTGTAAAGAGACCGGAATAAGGCGAAGGAGTATAAGTATCACCATTCTCACTGAAGGTGCCCGCGTCAATCACTGTTCCAGCAAGCGCGCCACCTGAAACGACGACCGCCACCATTGCAAATATGTAAATGATAAGTTTTTTCATATCTATCTTCCTTCAGAACAAAACTCCTAAAACCCGTAACATCTATCTTAGTTGGTAATGGTCAGCTTTCTATAAAAAAATACTAAAAATACTATCTTTTGCACACAACATAAAAATTTTACAATTCATCCCATCAGAATTTACAAATGCATTACTAATATTTGGGCGTTTAATTAGACATTCCAGGGAAATTTCAATCAGGTATTCCTGCAATTAATAGCGTATGTGTGCAATGAACACCTGACAGTCATCCGGACCCTGTCATTACACCTAGGCTATTTATTATATTGGTATCTTAACTTCACATGACAGTACAACAAAAAAACATCGATTAATTATCGCTGCTGCCTGGGCCAACTAAACAGAATCCTTATTCGCCATACTGCCAATCAAATTTAATCGCAACCTTGGTGGGTAATTCACAATTAAAAAAACCCGTTGCAAGTGAGTCATCTTGCAACGGGTTATCTTATCTTGAATATCGTATCGAAGGAATTGTAACAGTCTAGGTCACAATCAATTCACGGCAGTCTTCAGCACGACATTAGAATAACTGCTCATGTTGTTTTCTTGATCGTATACAGATACAGCGACGTAATAATCTCCAAGATCCAGATTATCCAACACATAGGTGGTCCTATCACCTTCATTGATGTCTGCAACCATCTGAAGGTTATCTCTCGTGGTGCCAACGTAGATACAAAATCCCTGGATATCCGCAAGACTGAGTGCTGAGCCATCAGTACGAGTTGTTGGTGCGTTCCATCTCAACGAGATTGAACCGGTAACCGCCGTAGTGGTATCCGAATTCACGGAAATAGCAAATGCGTTCAAGCTGGCTTCGTCAGTGCCATCAGATACAGTGATTACGATATTGTTGTAGTCACCCACATCATCAGTGGTGGGAGAACCGCTCAATCTTCCTGTCTGACTGTTGAATTGTGCCCATGCAGGCAGGTTGGAGACAGCGAAAGTCAGGTCATCATTGTCACTATCCGTTGCGCTCGGTGTGAAGGAGTATGTTGCACCTGCGTCTACGCTGTTAGCGGGACTACCGGAAATCACAGGGGCCTGGTTGGCAGACTGTTGCGGATCTGTACAACGGCTGTTCGAAGTAAAATATTGTACCGGAGATACCTGACTATATTGTGCTTGTACTGTAAAACAGTGCTGTACACTAAGGTCCAGGCCTTGAACGGTAGCCGTGGTGCCAGCTATGTTGGTTAGATCAGTAGCACTCACACCATCGATGAATACATTGTATCCGCTTTGGGGTGTATCGTTGGTCTGGTTCCAACTGAGGACGACATCGTCATTCGATACGGTTGCAGTGGTTAGCGACGCAGCACCAAACGCATTGGTAGTTACCGTAGGGGTCTGGGTTGTCGTTGTCGTTACTGGTTTTACTGTCGTTGTTGTTGTAACCGGTGTCGTTGCGGCGCTCGGCTGCTCTTCACTTGATGTTATTGCATTTGTCGAAGGTGGTATAATGATCGTTTCGCTGCCGCTGGAGACGGCGGTGTCCTGATTGCTCGCCACCTGACCGGACTCAGTTACGGCGCTTCCACCACCACACGCACTGAGAATGATACTCAATGTTATTGTTGTAAAAACCGCCTGGTAAGATCTCATTTCGATGCCTCAGTAACGTAATTCCTGCGATAGGTTACGGCAGACATGGGAAGGACCTGAGGAACTGGATCACAGATCAGCATGACCTTATTCACAATACCGGACAGAGTTTTATAATTTATTGATTTTGTTACTTTTTTATTTAGTTTAATGTGGGATTTTCGAAGCTTGATTGGCGCGTGATCGGCTAGATTTTTTCCAATTCGAAGAGAGAATTTACCAAGCAGACAAGTCGGGAATGAGGCGATAATTACAGACCTGTTTAATTAGTTACTTCGAACACCCAGATTCAAACAGTGATAACACAGCAGATCCTGTCGGCATATCCCACTCACAAGCCCAATTACCCGAATCTGAACAGGGGGGTAATGCTTGATGCCGAACGGACTCGACACTTATACTCAGCAACGATTTAAATTCGATAACAATAGGCAACCCAGCATGACTTCAAGTTTTACCCCACCCATCCGCACCCTCATGGGCCCTGGCCCCTCAGATGTACACCCGCGCATACTGGAGGCACTGTCACGCCCGACAATCGGCCACCTGGACCCGGTGTTTGTGGAGATGATGGAGCAAACCAAGGGATTACTCCAATATGCATTCCAAACTGAAAACTCTCTGACAATGCCTGTATCGGCACCGGGATCCGCCGGCATGGAGACCTGTTTTGTCAATCTTGTCGAGCCCGGTGACAAGGTCGTCGTATGCCAAAATGGTGTTTTCGGCGGCCGCATGAAGGAGAATGTTGAACGCTGCGGCGGGACTCCGATCATGGTCGAGGATGAGTGGGGCAAAGCGGTCGATCTGGCCAAGGTAGAAGCAGCGCTTGAGCAAAACAGCGATGCAGTGATTCTGGCATTCGTGCATGCCGAAACATCTACCGGCGCCCGTTCAGATACCAAGGAGCTGGTGGAACTTGCCCATCGTCACGACTGCCTTACCATCGTGGATAGTGTTACCTCCCTCGGCGGCTGCGAATTGAAGGTCGACGAATGGGGAATAGATACCATCTACTCGGGAACCCAGAAGTGTCTCTCCTGCACACCAGGCATCTCTCCAATCAGTTTTAATGAGCGCGCCCTGGATAAGGTCCGCAACCGCAGCAGCAAGGTACAGAGCTGGTTTCTCGACCTTAACCTGGTGATGGGATATTGGGGTAGTGGTCAAAAGCGCGCCTATCACCATACCGCGCCTGTGAATGCCCTGTATGGCCTACATGAAGCACTCTGCATACTTCAGGAGGAGGGATTGGAAAACGCCTGGATGCGACATCAGAAGATGCATAACGCGCTGAAAGCCGGACTTGAGGCGATGGGTCTGACATTTATCGTGGATGAAGCGCATCGGCTGCCACAGTTAAATGCGGTCTCCATCCCCGAAGGTGTCGACGATGCCAGCGTAAGAAGCCGGCTGCTGAATGAATACAACCTGGAAATCGGTGCCGGACTGGGTGCTCTGGCTGGCAAGGTTTGGCGTATAGGCCTGATGGGGCATAGTGCCCGAGCGGAGAACATCCTGTTGTGCGTAGGTGCCTTGGAGGCCGTCTTGAGCGACATGCAGGCACCGATCAATACTGGTGTTGCCCTGGGTCGTATGCAGCAAGCGCTCTAAGCAGAACAGTGACAGCCGAAATCCCTCTGCTGCTCGAACCCGGGCAGCTGCGAGACCTGCTTGGTGAAAAGAGTTTGGTGGTCATCGATCTATGCAAGCAGACCACCTACTCCCAGCTGCATATTCCTGGGGCGGTACATCTGGCCTACAGCCGGATTGTGGCCAGCCGGCATCCGGTGCACGGTTTACTCCCTGAACCCGGACTGTTGGCACAGATCCTTTCTGAGCACGGCATCGGGAACCACACCCATGTGGCCGCCTATGACGATGAGGGCGGCGGCAACGCCTCGCGTCTGTTATGGACACTCGATGCCATGGGGCACGATCGCTATTCCCTGCTGAACGGCGGACTCCACGCCTGGGCCAATGAAGGCCAAGCCTGCAGCCGTGAATCCACCGCTCCCCCTGCTGCCAGTTTCAGCGCCACACCCAGGAACGAATCTGTGGCCAGCGCCGAATACATAACCGAACGTCTGGGTGAGCCTGACTTCGCCCTCTGGGATGCCCGCAGTTGGAATGAATATTCCGGCGTCTCACGTTTCTCCAGGCACCCGGGACACATTCCTGGAGCGGTCAATCTCGACTGGCTGGAGGTTATGGATCGAGCGCGAAACCTACGCCTAAAGTCGGACGAAACCCTGAGCACGCAGCTTAACCAACTCGGGCTGGAGCAAGACAAAGAGATCGTCGCTTACTGCCAGACACACCATCGCTCCTCCCTCGCCTGGTTCGTGCTTCGCCATTTGGGTTATCAACGCTGCAGGGGCTACCCAGGCTCATGGTCAGAATGGGGTAACAGTGATGATACACCAAAAGCCTTGCCATGAGACGGCCATCCCCTAAGCAGCGTCGGATAGTCATTCTGATTCTGGCACTGCTAACATTTTCAGTGGCCTATTACGCAGGGCATACACAAAAGCAGCACAACAAGGCGTTACCGCACATCGACGGAGTCCTGATCGATCCACCACTGCCGATGCCTACGATCAATCTATTCAAGCAGGCGGGTGAACCCTTTACCAATACCGATCTTCAGGGGCATTGGAGTCTGTTGATGCTTGATCCCAATCCTGGGAAAACTGCCTCAACCGCACTCACCCGACTGATACAGGTGCACAACCGCCTGGCATCAGATCCAGACCTGCAGCAGCAGATCCACTATCTCTATCTTCCCGGAAACATGGTCGAAGAGATGGCGATATCCTTCACATCGATGTCGGACAACATCCAAGTCCTCGCTGGCGATACGCGGATGGTTAACGGGACCTTTGAAGCCCTCGGTGGTGATACTGAAGACATACAGCATACACTCTACCTGATAGGACCGAGGGCAAAGCTGCATGCCCTGTTTACCCGCAATGGCAATACCGCTACTATCGCTGAAGATATCAATAATCTGATCATCTCAGCGCAGTAACACTATGAATCAACCCGATACCGCAAAGGACATCGCCAAAACCATCGCCCAATCCCTGTTTGTGGGTCTGCAATATATCTTGCCTCACCATCTGCTCTCCTCCTTGATGCACAGCATTGCCCGTATCGAACTGAAACCGTTAAAAGATCTACTCATCCGGCAAGCCATCAAATGGTACATGGTTGACATGCAGGAAGCGTTACAGAGCGATCCTGCTCAATACAGGTGTTTCAACGACTTCTTCACCCGGGCATTGCGTCCTGATGCACGCCCGGTCACTCAGGAAAGCAATCAGCTTGCCTCGCCGGCTGATGGCACACTCAGTCAGGCAGGTGATATAGAGGCGGGATTCCTGTTTCAGGCAAAGGGACACGACTACTCGCTACTCGAACTGCTAGGCGGGGATAGTGAGATGAGCCGCCTGTTCGAGGATGGCAATTTTGCCACCATCTACCTTTCACCACGGGACTATCACCGATTGCACATGCCTGTCAGTGGCAGATTGAAGCGCATGCTGCATGTCCCTGGCCGCCTGTTCAGCGTCAATGAAACCACCTGCCGGAAGGTACCGAGACTGTTTGCCAGGAATGAACGGGTAATCTGTCTCTTCGAGACCGACTTGGGTCCCATGGCAATGATCCTGGTGGGCGCCATCTTTGTCTCCAGCATCGAGACCGTATGGGCCGGCACCGTCACTCCAGTCCAGCAAAGAGTAAACAGCTGGGATTACGCACCCCATTCCGAGCCCGCCGCGATTGAACTGGTTAGAGGTGAGGAGATGGGACGCTTCAACATGGGCTCCACCGTGATACTGCTCTTCCCCAAGGATGCGGTGGAGTGGATGGAGGATCTCACAGCAGGATCGACGGTGCGAATGGGACAGGCAATCGCAGAGACATGCTGAGGAGTTTTTAGTTTTGGATTTTAAGTCGTGAACGCAGCCATCACAGCAACTGAAAACTCACAACTCAAAACGCTCATAAACTTGGTTTTATCGCCTCGATGGTCGCCGATACCACGTAATCCTCAACCCCGCGCCCCGGCGCCCAATCGCGGATAAACTCCCGGGATTCATCCTTGGGTTCTATTTTGATACGGGTAAATCCCGCCACATCGATAAACTCTTCCAACTCCTCGATCATCGATGCATTGCCCATACACCCGGCGACCAATTGGGGATCGTTTCTCATCTCATCCGGGATTTCCACGCTGGCCACCACATCGGAGATGGCTAAACGCCCGCCCGGCTTGAGTATCCTGAAGGCCTCACGAAACACCCTGCCCTTATCCGGTGAGAGGTTAATGACGCAGTTGGAGATGATCACATCCACCGTGCTATCGGCAATCGGCAGGGCCTCGATCTCGCCCAACCTGAACTCCACATTCTTATACTTACCGCGCAAGGCATTGTTGCGCGCCTTGGAGAGCATGTCCGGGGTCATATCCACACCGATCACCTGCCCCGCATCACCCACTTCCACAGCTGCCAGGAAACAGTCAAATCCACCACCGGAACCGAGGTCGACCACCACCTCTCCCGGCTGCAGGGCGGCGATAGCCTTTGGATTACCACAACCCAGACCCATATCGGCACCATCCGGCACCATGCCAAGGTCCTCCTGGCTATAGCCCAGACGGGTTGAGATCAGGGTGTTGATCGACGCATCATCGGAGACCCCGCAACAACTCGATTCGACGCCACAGCAGCCATTCGCATTGTCCGTCACCGCCACTTCCGCATAGGCCCGACGCACCTCCTGCCGATGACTGTCCTGGAGATCTGTCAATGACACCTCCGGTGAACCGTTGTTTGATTTGTCAGACATCACAGCCTCCATTGTTTATCAATTCGGTTGGCGGGTCGAAAAAACCCGACAGTTGTTTCAGCACCCCGGGATCGATCCAGCAATTGACCCGCTTGCCCTGCCGCTCCATCTCGATCAATCCAGCATAGTGCAGCGCCTTCAGATGGTGTGAGAGGGTGGATGGAGCGATCTTCAATCCCTCCCCCAGCTGCCCGACGCTAAAGCTGATCGCCTGCTCCAGCTCGCAGCGGGTACCCGGTTGACAGCAGCGACTCAAGCGCTGAAAGATCAGCAACCGGTGGGGATTTCCCAGGGCCTTGAACATCTCTGCAAGTTGCTGGTCATCAGATCTATTATTCGACATATATCGAACTATAGAACAATCCTTATGGCGTTGCAAACTTAATGCGCTGAATATCCAGGATGATGAGGTTTCCTGTGAGGTTCTGAATCGCGGCCTTTGCAGTGATCCCTTTTCAAGGCATCAGGGGAGTCCCGGGCAAATACCCCTGGGTTTTGAAATGCAACGACAGGGTCTCGGCAGGTTCAAGACCAGTAGCGAAAGCGCCCGGTGTCCACATGGATGAAATTGGATTTTGGATAGTAACCCACACCACCCGCCTGGATGGCGACAGCACTGTCCCGCAGGGTCTTGAGATCACAGCCACAGAGGCGGATATCGATCGCCCTGCCCTGCATATGCAGGCTCCGCTTTGCCACGCCGCCACTCTTATTGCGCAGCATGGTGTTGGTTTTGGGGGAGCGGTAGGCAGAGATGATTTCGAATTCGCCCGTGGCTCCCGTCGCCTGCTGCAGTTGGTAGAGCATATCCAGCAGCGCTCTATCCATACGGATCGACTCGCCGGTACGATGATCCCTGAGCAGATGATCGAGAATCTGCAGGCTATCGGACTGATATTCCCCATCGCGCCAATAGGTTACGCTCTTTCTTTCACCCGTATGGGTGTGGCGAAACGCCAAACTGCGATTCTCGCCTGCCGCGATTGCCAGCATGGGTGACGCCAACACTATACCGGTCAACGATGCGCAGCCGGAGAGAAAGCGACGCCTGCTCAAGCAGGGTTTATGGTTGGGAGTTATCAGCGATGACGACATGGAAGCAGGCAAACCTTGTAACAGATTGTGAATCTATTGTCGGCGAGGACCGAATAAAATCCACGCGCAGGTTAACAAATTCCTACAGCATAAAGCCAGCCATGTGACTCCAGTCACAGGTGAGTCTTGCAGAATGCCTTATCCGAGAGGATATGGCTAAAGGGAGGGATTCTCCACGCTGCTGGCGTGATGGGCGGTTATCTGCTCAATCCCTTCCCCCATCACCAGCATTAAAGCGGTGTCTCTCTGGTAGATATCGGGGCGGAAATTGATACTCCCCCCCGTATCCACCCAACTGGTGAAATAGGTGAGATAGACCGGCATAGGCTTGGCCAGGGGGGCGATCTGGGTTTCCCCACTGCTCAGGGCCTGCTGCAACCAACCCGTTTGTGGCTGTTCGGCATATTCAACCAGCAGCTGTGCCAGCTGGCCAGCCGCCTCAACCCGGACACATCCTGAACTGTAGGCTCGATTCGGCCGCTCGAACAGACCCTGGGCCGGGGTATCGTGGAGATAGATCTGGTGTGAATTGGGCATATGAAACTTAATCCGCCCGAGACTGTTGCTATTGCCTGCATCCTGTTTCAAGACGAAGGGAAAATTATCTTCATCAAAGCTATCCCAATCGATATCGAGCGGATCGACCTCACCCCATCCATCGCCTGAGCGTGTATAGACGCGAAACCGCTTGGTCGCCAGATATTCACTATCCTGCTGCAGACGCGGCAATATATCCTGCACTGCAATGGAACGCGGCACGGTCCATAACGGATTCATGACCAGATGGGTCACACGACTCCTGAATGAAGGTGTTTGTCGTTCCAGCTTGCCATTAACTGTGCGCTTGTGAAACACCACCCGGTCCCCGTTCACGAGGCTTATTTCAAATCCCGCTGTATTGACCATCAGGTGTTGGGGCTCGATTTCGTGAGGCAGCCAACGCCATCGCTCCAGATTTGCGCGTATCTGCGCGATGCGGGTCTCTATCGGGTCATTCAGGGATTGCCGGGTGGCGGACCCCACTATGCCATCCACCAGCAGACCCAGACGCCGCTGATATTGCTTGACTGCAGATGCCAGGTTGGCATCGAAGTAGTTTGGCTCGGGTACCGGTTCCTCGATCTGAAACGATTCCGCCTTTAACCGCTGCCGCAGCATGGCGACTGCAGGATCGGTATCGCCGGGGCGTAAACTATCAGCCGCCTGGACAGTTTCCCAACCACCTTTGGCCTGGATGTCACGATACTTCGCCAAGGCATGTTTCAGCTGCAGATAGGCACTGTCGTTGGGTCGCAATGAGTTGAGCAACTGCTCCAGTTCGCCCCTCGATAGGGCAGCGGCCAAGGCCTCCACCGGATCGAAATCATCCATTGGCAACATCCAGTGCGGATCGATTGATTGCGGATCAAATCGACCCAAACGCAGATCCCTGGCCAGCCTGAAGTAGCCGTCTGTGAGCAGCAGTTCACGATAAACCAAGACTTCCGAGGATGGGTTGTAGATCAAGCCATGGAGATGATCCACATGATAATCACTGGCATTCAATCCCTCCTGATCCGCAGCTGCCAACCAACGAAAGATCTGTCTGCCCTGCTCTGTGAGTTTTCCACCTTGGTGCCAAATAAAACTCTGCTGCTGACTATCGTAAAGGCGTTCAATCTGCGGCCAATCGATTACCAGCCCCTTCTGCAACGCGGTTTCGATAGGCACTGCCAATGGCTGTGTCGTGGGCGTGATGTCAACAGCATCAGCAGCTTCACCGGTAGTGAAACTCAGGCAGAGGAGAATGCCACACCAGTATCTTTGTTTATCTTTCACCATACGCCTAAGCAATCTAACTCAATGAATAGGGTGTGCTGTGGCAACAGGGAGACCGATACAACAGATATCTTGCCGCAATTGTAATCGCCAGAAGACGGAGACTCAGACGATCGACACCTCTATACATAAAGCTTAGTTCAGCATCGGGGTTGAGACGGGTTTACCCCCGACAATACATGGTTGGAGTCTATATGGGCCGGATCGGAGGTTGGGTGAAAATTTGTTAACACCACCCGCTGAGACTAGGAAGGGAAATCAGTACAGGAACCGGCTTCCCATACAGTCAAATCTTAGCCGTCAATCATCTACTCGTTCTATTCTTGGGGCAGCAGCGGCGGGCATCATGCCCGGTTAAGATCGAATGTCACCACCTGGCTTAAGTCACGAGTGTCTGTCAAAAACATCAATAGACGGTCAAGCCCCAGGGCAACACCGGCACACTCCGGCATCCCTGCCGTCAAGGCATCGAGCAGGTTCTCATCCATGGGTGGTACTGCTTGTCGTGACTGTCGGCGTCGACGATTGTCATCGCTGAAACGCTTGCGTTGCTGATCCGCGTCGGTCAGTTCCTGAAAACCGTTGGCAATCTCTATGCCCTGTATATAGAGTTCAAAACGCTCCGCCACCGTCGGTCGACTACCTCTCACCCTTGCCAGCGCCGCCTGACTGGCGGGATAGTCATATAGGAAGGTCATTCCTGCCTGTCCCAGTTCGGGCTCGATCAGTTGACTCAGGAGCAGGTCAAGCCAACCGTCACACTCATCGATGGCCAGTTGATCCGCACCGGGAATACCCTGTTCGATAGCGCATTGCCTCAATTGATCGCGTGTAGTCGTATGCGGATTCACACCCAGCCGGCGCTCGAAGGCTTCGGCATAGGTCAGTTTTTCAATCTGCAACGGTTGTTGTGTCAGGATATTCACCAGACTCGCCACCTCATCCATCAATTGGTGATAGTCGAGGCCGGGTCGATACCACTCCAGAAGGGAAAACTCAGGATTATGGCGACGTCCAAGCTCGGCATTGCGAAACACCTTACAGATCTGAAAGATCGGACCACACCCGGCGGCCAACAGCCGTTTCATGGGAAATTCCGGGGAGGTGTGCAGAAACAGGTCACGCCCCTGATCCGCCTCGGGGCCGGTATAGCGGGTGGAGAAACTCTCTATTGCAGGGTCTGTGGCAGCGAAGCGGGAACAGATCGGCGTCTCCACTTCAAGCACACCGATACGATCAAAGAACTGGCGGATCAGGCCCAACATCTCCGCCCTGGCCCGAATAATCTCCACAGAGGCGGAGGGCCGCCAGATATCAGATTGGGTCATTAAACCGATCAATCATCCTTGGCACGTGAGACATACTCGCCATTCCGCGTATCCACCTTGATTGCCTCGCCGATCTGAACAAACAGGGGCACCCGCACCACCGCCCCTGTTTCAAGGGTGGCCGGTTTACCGCCACTGCCGGAGGTATCTCCCTTCAATCCCGGATCGGTGTCGGTAACATTCAAGATCACGAACTTGGGTGGTTCCACGATAATTGGCGTCCCATTCCACAGGGTCACCAGACAGACATCCTGCTCCTTCAGCCATTTGGCGCTCTCCGCCACCGCAGACTGATCGGCGCTCACCTGCTCATAACTCTCGGGATCCATGAAGTGCCAAAATTCACCATCATTATAGAGATACTGCAGTTCGGTCTCGTGGACATCCGCCCCCTCCACCGACTCACCCGATTTAAAGGTCTTTTCCAGTACCCGTCCGGTCTTTAGATTGCGTATCTTGACCCGGTTGAAGGCCTGACCTTTGCCAGGCTTGACGAATTCGTTTTCAATAATGGAGCAGGGATCACCATCCAGCATGATTTTCAGGCCACCCTTAAACTCATTGGTGCTATAACTAGCCATGACATCCTCACGAAACATATCAATTGCGGCGCACATGATACCTGAGACTGGGTCCCGTGTGCAGGCATCAGCATGGCAAAAGGCCCTTGCCGATGGTTTCAGCGACGTTTCCACTCTGCTCGAATACCTTCAGATCGAAGCGTCGGCAGTCACCGATCATACCCTGGCCAGCCAACAGTTTGCGCTGCGCGTCCCTCAGGGTTTCGCTGAACTTATGCGCAAGGGGGATCCTCAGGATCCTCTCCTGTTACAAATCCTACCCACTGCGAATGAGATGGATCCGGCCGCCGGATTCAATTCAGATCCGGTGGGTGATCACAAGGCAGAGCAGAGCCCAGGACTGCTACGGAAGTACCATGGCCGAATCCTGATCATCACAACCGGGGCCTGCGCCGTCCATTGCCGCTACTGCTTCCGTCGCCACTACCCCTACACCAGGGCAACAGCCACCGCCAGTCAGTGGTGCCAGGTGATGGAATATCTCAGGTCCAGTCCCGCTATAGAAGAGGTTATTCTGAGCGGCGGAGATCCCTTGATGGCCAGTGACGACAAGCTTGCAGGATGGCTGCAGCAGCTTGAGGCACTGCCTCAGATCAAACGCTTGCGCATCCATACCCGGCTGCCCGTGGTGCTGCCCCAGCGAATCACTGAGGAACTGGTTGCGGTTCTGCAGCGTTGCGCCATCAATAAGGTAATGGTCATCCACGCCAATCACCCCAACGAGCTGGCACCCGCAGTGGCCGATGGATTGGAAAAGCTGGCGACCGCGGGAGTCACCCTGCTGAATCAGTCGGTTTTATTGAAAGGCGTGAACGACAGCTGCGACACCCTGGCCAGGCTCAGTTATCGCCTGTTTGAGATCGGTGTCCTGCCGTATTACCTGCACCTGCTCGATCGGGTTGAAGGTGCGGCACATTTCGAGCTGGACGAGAGCGCCATCCGGATACTGCAGCAGCAACTGCTAACCGAGTTGCCAGGATACCTAATGCCGAGAATGGTGCGTGAAATAGCCGGCGTGCCCTTTAAAACACCGCTCCAGGGATGCCCGGATTAGAGGCCGGGATCCGAAACACCCACACCCAGTTCATCCATCGGCCAGCGGGAGCGGACCGTAAAACGAAGTGCCTCCGACTCGCCGGCCAGCAAGTGTTGGCAGCCAGCGTAGGCGATCATGGCCCCATTATCGGTGCAAAACTTGGGACGGGGGTAGTAGGCTGTCCCCGCTTCACCCTCCATCATCGAATCGATACGCTGGCGTAAGCGTTGATTGGCACTGACGCCACCTGCCAGCACCAAACGCTTGATCGCACACTGCCTGACGGCCCTGCGACACTTGATCAACAACGTATCCACCACCGCTTCTTCGAAGGCGCGGGCGATATCCGCCCGGGTCGTATCGGATAGGCTCCCCCCCTCCTGGCGTTCGGCCTGCTGGA
The DNA here is from genome assembly GCA_003094555.1 of gamma proteobacterium symbiont of Ctena orbiculata. GTDB lineage: Bacteria > Pseudomonadota > Gammaproteobacteria > Chromatiales > Chromatiaceae > Thiodiazotropha. The sequence goes on along the minus strand of NATW01000095.1, from coordinate 5,491 downwards.
TGGTATTCAGGGCAAAGGTCTTCAAACCGCTGAAACTGAAGTCTAGACCAGGTCTGTCGGTCATGGGACGGGGAAATTTGTAACGGCCTGGATCCCCCCGTTCAGCCAGCTTGGCCAGCTCCGGTCCCCCCGGATAGGGCAATCCCAGCAGTTTGGCAGTCTTGTCGAAGGCCTCGCCAGCCGCATCGTCCAGGGTATCCCCAAGCAGCCGGTATCGACCTATGCCTTCCACCTCCACCAGCTGGGTGTGGCCGCCGGATACCAGCATGGCAATGAAGGGAAAAGCCGGGGGATCCGGCTCGAGCATGGGGGCCAGGAGATGACCCTCCATGTGATGGACGGCTATTGCAGGCACACCCCAGGCCCAGGCCATGCTGCGCCCCACCGAGGCACCCACCAGCAGGGCCCCGACCAGTCCCGGACCGGCGGTGTAGGCCACCCCGTCCAGTGATGATGCCTCGATCCCCGCCTCCTGAAACAGTTGCCTGACCAGGGGCAATAACTTGCGCACATGATCCCGGGAGGCCAATTCCGGCACCACACCCCCATATTCGGCGTGCAGTTCGACCTGACTGTGCAGTGCATGGGCCAACATGCCCTGTTGACTGTCGTAAACGGCCACACCGGTCTCATCACAGGAGGTTTCTATACCTAATACCCGCATATTTGTACCAATTTTTGCTTTAAAATAGCCTCATACCTTTGCAAACCGGAGTGGCTATGAGTAGAATCTCCGCCTTTCGACCGGTTGAGAAGCTTAACAGATCCGAGGAAACAACATCGATGCCTAACGTACGCGTCAAAGAGAACGAACCTTTTGAAGTCGCCATGCGCCGTTTCAAACGCTCCTGTGAGAAGGCCGGGGTACTTGCCGAAGTCCGCCGCCGGGAATTTTATGAAAAGCCCACCTGGGAACGCAAACGCAAGGCGGCCGCTGCCGTTAAGCGCAACCTGAAAAAGGTCTCCCGCGAAAGCCGCCGTTTCGAACGCCAATATTGATCATCCCTCCCTGCACGGCAGGAGTCAGCCCGGATGCTTAAACAACAGATCCTAGATGACGTCAAGGCCGCCATGAAGGCCAAGGATAAAGCACGTCTTGGCACCTTGCGCCTGATCACCGCCGCGATCAAGCAGCGCGAGGTGGATGAACGCATCGAACTGGACGATACCCAGGTGCTGGCGATCCTGGAGAAGATGATCAAGCAGCGGCGAGACTCCATCAAACAGTATGAGGATGCCGGCCGTCAGGAGCTGGCGGAGCAGGAAAAGAGCGAGATTGCCATCATCGAGGCCTATATGCCGGAGGGCCTCAGCGATGAAGAGATCACGGCAATGATCGAGCAGGCCATCACCCAGTCCAATGCCGCGGGTATGAAGGATATGGGCAAGGTCATGGGACTGCTCAAACCCCAGATGCAGGGCCGGGCCGATATGGGCAAGGTCAGCGGTCTGGTGAAACAAAAACTGGCCGGCTGACTCACAACCGGTCAATATCGGCTATTCTTGCCCCCATGGCCGCGTCCCTTGAAGGCCAGTAGGAAGACATGGCCGGTAAGATTCCCACACAATTTATTGATGACCTGCTGAACCGCATCGACGTGGTCGACGTGATCAATCGGCGTGTACCGCTTAAAAAGGCAGGCCGTGATTTTCAGGCCCGCTGCCCCTTCCACGACGAAAAGACCCCCTCATTCACCGTCAGCCCGCAAAAACAGTTCTACCATTGCTTCGGCTGTGGCGCCCATGGCTCCGCCATCGGCTTTCTCATGGAGTACGACAACCTGGGTTTTGTCGAGGCGGTGGAAGAGCTGGCCCACTTCGCTGGCCTCGAGGTACCCCGGGAGGCCGGTGCCGCTCAAGGCCCCGACCTGAGTCCGCTGTATGCCATGATGGAGGAGACCGCCCGCTTCTACCGACATCAACTCAAAAACCACGCTGACGCCAGGCAAGCGATTGACTATCTAAAGGCACGCGGCTTGAGTGGAGAGATCGCTGCCATATTCGCTATCGGCTATGCACCTCCAGGCTGGGATAATCTGCTCTCTACCCTGGGCAGGGATAAGCCGGCCATTGCCAGATTGCTGGAGTGTGGTTTGACCCAAGAGGGTGAAGGCAAAGGTTACGATCGATTCCGCAACCGCATTATCTTTCCCATACGGGACCGGCGTGGACGCAGCATTGGCTTCGGTGGCCGCAGCATCGGGGAGGAAAAACCGAAGTACCTGAATTCGCCTGAAACCCTCCTGTTTCACAAAGGCCGCGAACTCTACGGTCTGTACGAGGCGCGTAAGGCAAGCACCAAGATTGCAAGACTCCTGGTAGTGGAGGGTTACATGGATGTGGTGGCACTGGCCCAACACGGCATCCTGAATGCCGTCGCCACACTCGGTACAGCCACCACACACGACCATCTTGAATTGATCTTTCGCACCTGTCCAGAGGTCGTGTTCTGCTTTGACGGTGATCGTGCCGGACGAGATGCTGCCTGGAAAGCGCTGTTGACCGGCCTTCCCCTGATGCGTGATGGACGAGAGGTCAAATTCCTGTTTCTACCCCAAGGAGAGGATCCTGATACCCAGATACGCAAAGAGGGTTCCAGCGCCTTCAGCCAGCGTATCGAGCAGGCGCAGCCCCTGTCTAAATTTCTCTTCCAACATCTCACCGACCAGGTGCAGATGGAGAGTATCGATGGACGCGCAAAGCTTGCGCAACTTGCCTCACCCCTGTTGGAAAAGCTCCCATCCGGTGTATTTCGCCGGATGATGTTTCAGCATCTCGAGGAGTTGGTGGGGCTCAAGGGTGGCCACCTCGACAAGGGCGGTCAACAAACTAACCAGGCTGTTCACCGCCGGGGTATGGGTCATTCAGAAAAACAACAACGACCGACTCCGATTCGTATGGCTATTGCATTATTGCTCGACAGCCCCCATCTGTTTGCCATCGCGGAGAGTGTTGATAATGAATGGCAAAACTGGAATGCACCCGGCATAAGCATACTTAAACAGTTACTTGAAATAATCCGCTCTCAACCTACGCTTAACAAAGCAGCCTTATTGGAACGCTGGCGGGATACGGAGCACTTCAATCACCTGAATAAACTGGCCAACTATAGATTTGACCTGCCGGACATGGATCAGGAGGCAGAATTGCGTGACGCACTCCTCAAATTGAATGCGCAGTATCGGAAGAACTCCCGGCCGCAACCGGGGAATCTACGCCCCAGTGAACTGTCTGATGACCAGCTGAATGAGCTGAAACGCCGCTATCCGGGCACCCTCAGCCAAGATGAGCAATAGAACCGGGGGTCTTCAAAATAGGGCTGGTAGCTAGCATAACTATATGAAAGTGTGCTAATATGGTGAGTTCAGTCTCAGCGTTGTGCACCTCGTCTGACTACAAGGTAAAAGATGAACCAGGAACAGCAGCAATCTCAACTAAAGCAACTGATTGCAAAAGGTAAGGAACAGGGATTCCTCACCTACGCGGAAGTTAATGATCACCTTCCTGAGGGCATAGTAGAGCCTGAACAGATCGAGGATATCGTCCGCATGATCAACGACATGGGCATCACGGTCCATGAATCGGCACCTGATCTGGAAGACAACACCCTGAGTGACTCGGTGGCCTCCGCCGATGAAGACGCCGCCGAGGCTGCGGCTGCGGCCCTGGCCAGCGTTGACAGTGAATTCGGCCGCACCACCGACCCGGTACGCATGTACATGCGTGAAATGGGCACCGTCGAGTTGCTGACCCGCGAAGGTGAGCTGCGCATCGCCAAGCGCATTGAGGAGGGCCTGCATCAGGTCTCTGCCGCACTGTCCACCTTCCCTACCACTGTCGATCTGTTGTGCACCCTGCTTGAGAAGATCGAGCCAGGTGAATCACGTCTTGCCGACATCACCAGCGGTTTCATCGACCCTAACGAACCCGATGAGATCCCCACGCCGGTGCAACCTCAAGATGCCGCGAAAAACGACAACAATGGCGATGACAGCGATGACGAGGATGACGAGCCGGAAAACACTGGCCCCGACCCGGAAGAGGTGGCGGCAAAGGGGAAAGAGCTGCGCAAACGCTTTAACGCACTGTGCAACTCACTCAAGAAACAGGGCCGCGCCAGCACCAAGTCGCAAAAGACCCAGGAAGCGGTTTCTGAGGCCTTTCTCGAATTCAAGCTGGTACCCCTCACATTCAATCTGCTTGTCTCGACCCTGAGGGATACCATTGAGCGCATCCGCAACCAGGAGCGCATCATCATGAACCTTTGTGTCGACAAGTCGCGTATGCCACGCAAAGAGTTTATCGCCTCTTTTCCGGACAATGAGACCAACCTCGATTGGATCATCAACCAGATCGATAAAGGCAAACCCCATTCTGAAGCCCTCAAAGAGCATGCAGATGAGATCATCCGCGCGCAAAAGCGCCTGTTGAGCATCGAGAACGACTGCCTGTTGACCATCGGTGAAATCAAAGAGACCAACCGCAAGATGTCCATTGGCGAGGCCAAGGCACGCCGCGCAAAGAAGGAGATGGTGGAGGCCAACCTGCGCCTGGTCATCTCGATTGCGAAAAAGTACACCAACCGCGGCCTGCAGTTTCTCGACCTTATTCAGGAAGGCAATATCGGCCTGATGAAGGCAGTGGACAAATTCGAATACCGTCGCGGTTACAAGTTCTCAACCTATGCGACCTGGTGGATTCGTCAGGCCATCACCCGCTCTATCGCCGATCAGGCACGTACCATCCGTATCCCGGTACATATGATCGAGACCATCAACAAACTGAATCGTATCTCCAGGCAGATGATTCAGGAGATGGGTCGCGAGGCCACACCGGAAGAGCTGGCTGAACGTATGGACATGCCGGAAGACAAGATCCGCAAGGTACTCAAGATCGCCAAAGAGCCGATCTCCATGGAGACACCCATCGGCGATGACGAGGATTCCCACCTGGGCGATTTCATCGAGGACTCCGGTGTGGTCTCCCCCATCGAGTCCGCCACCGCGGAAGGCCTCGGCGAAGCGACACAAAACATGCTGGCCGGCCTTACCAGCCGGGAAGCGAAAGTATTGCGCATGCGCTTCGGTATCGACATGAATACCGATCACACCCTGGAAGAGGTCGGCAAGCAGTTCGATGTCACCAGGGAGCGTATCCGTCAGATTGAAGCCAAGGCGTTGCGCAAACTGCGCCACCCTTCCCGCTCGGATCGCCTCCGCAGCTTCCTCGATAGCGATTGATTACCAGCTCCCAGCGCAAAAACTGCCGTTATTGCGCCGGAATCTGCTACAATCCCGCCGATTCCGGGCCCATAGCTCAGTTGGTTAGAGCAGGGGACTCATAATCCCTTGGTCCTAGGTTCGAGTCCTAGTGGGCCCACCAATAAAAACAATAAGTTAGGATATTTTTCATTTTTAACCATTTTATTGCGGTGCACATTTGGTGCACATATCCACCAATATTTCACGATCTTTAGCATCTATTTCACACC
>NATW01000094.1 GCA_003094555.1 gamma proteobacterium symbiont of Ctena orbiculata | reverse complement strand
AAAAAAATAATTAATTACAATATTTTTACAAGAAATCAAGCGACCTATACCATGCACTTCACGACACTATTGATTGAGCCGCCAGGCCTTGATTCGCAACTGATTAACCTCATGCTTGCACCTGAAAAATTTCGTGTAAAGTCAGTGGAATGTGGCCCCGTTGCCTGGAATCTGATCCTTGGCAGCGATCCACCGGATTTGGTTCTTATCGACACAGATCTCCCTCTAAACGGAAATGTTAGAATCGGTGCAAGTCAACTGATGGAGCTTATGTCGAGCCGGCCCGGTTGGAAAGATATTCCCAGGTTGGTGCTCACCTCAGACAGCAGCACCAGCATTTTTCAAGAGTCCGACAAAACAAATGTCTGTTCCGCCATCTTAAAGCCGTATGACCCACGTCGATTTATCCAGGAGATTTGTAACTGTATCAGTAAAAGTCTGGATGCTCACATCAGAGAGGTCAATCGGCAACATATTCAGCTTGGAACAAAGATCAAGAATTTAGCCAATATACAGAGTCAAAAGCAGATAAAAGAGAGTTTGGGTGGTATCCTTACTGATATTGAGATGCACTTTGATTTTGAAGAGAAGTTCATGTCAGAGCACTACTACCCCGATTTCATTGAACATCAAAAGGGGCACCAGCAGCTATACAAAAATGCAAAAATGTTGATCGATGAGATATGCTCTGGTGATAGGGTCACTTTCAATAAAAAAATAGATCAGTTGAGTATTAATGTTTTTGACGGAGTGGAGGACGACAAAAAATATATAAACTTTCTCTATAAATTACTCGACTCTTTAACGAACCCAACTTGATGCCCTACCCCCGGTCAATCCACCCACTTTAATGAATTGACTGTTATAAATACGAAATCAGCCTTGAAACTGCTCCTGCTTAAGGATGGTTTTTTCAGACCGATGCGGCTATCAACCCAGTCAATTCTGGCGGGCTGCTGTTCAACCTGAAGGGTGAAGCGGGGTGGAATCATAAGATATTTTGATTCTGTCAATGTCCGCTATCGGCTAAGATCGTCTCGATAGCACGTACCACCTGTGCGGATTTCCTTGCATCAAGTGCGTCGTGGTGCGGTGAGGCGAATTGCCCTGCAGCGCCAAGATAGCTTTTTCAGCCGCTTCCAACTTTAATGGATTGGGACCGTGTAACAGGACCTGGTGTCCCTTTGAATAGAGTTGCTTGGCCATTTCAAGTCCGATGCCGTCGGTGTAACCGGTACTCCTTACCCCGGGAAGTCCGGCAATAGCTCGTGGGCAACACGTTGTAGGGTGGTCTCCATATCGGCCTGATTAAAGCGCAGGTTCAGGGCTACATGATTGACGCCGATCTGGTCAAGGGCTTTCAGGTAGGAACGATAGTCTGTTGTGCCTGATTGTTGGCATGTCTGTTCATTTCTAATCCCTGTTCAGCGAGTGTGTCGGGCGCTGTTAGTTCGCCGGAATCACTTCATACTTGCCATCCGTACGCACGTAGATGATGCTCTCTTCATCCGCTTTGGACGCGACCTGATGCACCGTCTCTCCCATCGAGCCGAAATAGCTCCCTGGATCTAAAGACTTGACCTCGGCATCCAGGTACTGTGGTCGACCTTTGATTACCACAGCGCGAAAGGTCGAGCCGTGGCTATGTATCCTCCCCGTGAATCCAGCTGGCAGCTTGATAAAGGTCCCATTCGACTGACCATCCCGCAGCTTGCCCCAAAGATAGGCGATCTTCGGTCCGTTGGCAGAGGCCTGCATGCCGGGCGGATCGACCCAGACGATGTTCGATGTATCCACGTTGACCGGCCTTTCTCCACTATCGAACGCCTCCTCTGCAGGCAGGACGAGATACGGCCCCTTGTCAATTTCGACCAGCACCAGATTGGTATCACCCTTGGCAGCGGTAATATGCACTTCGCCTTTCGGTTGCGTCCAGAAGGAACCCGCCGACATCCACATATCGGCGGCCTGAGGATCATCGTTGTGAATGCGGCCACTAATGACCACTGCGCGGTAGGTAACATTGTGGATATGCGGTGGTGACGAAAAGCCATCCACAAACTTGGCGATAAAGCCCGTTGGCACACTACCCTTGCGATCACCCCAGAGCGTCCCGGCCTGGGGGCTTTTGTCGCCACGGGCAGGGTTGAGTTGCTCCCACTCGACTTCAGGCGTCAGGACAACCTCTACAGAAGGCTGGTTCTGACTTCCTGCGGCATAAACCGAGTTGACAGCGACCAATGCTGTTAGCCATATCGCTGCGAATTTAGCTCTCATAGCCCTGTCTCCTTCATCGTCATGTTTGCCGTCTTTGATCTTCGTTAGAACTCCACGACCACCTTGCCAACGGCTTGTCCGCTGGTCAGACGGTCGTGAGCCTTACCGACATCTTCGAGACCAAACCGCGGTTCATCGAGCAGTGGCTTGAGTGCGCCCAGATCCACAATCCCGGCCAGCTTGGCGAGAATCGCTGCGTGTTCTTATCCGAAATCGAATGTGCTGACTGCGAAAGTCAGGATCTTCATCGATTATTTGTTCGAGAAGATTGGCGATACTCCGGTCTGGATAGCCGCATGATCGCTGCTGTCTCTATTTTTTCGCATCAAGCTCTTTTTGATAGTACTTGTGCACCAACTTGTCCTGATTTTCGAGCAGGTAATCGATGCTTGGTTCGTTGTTCATGGCTTTCTCAAGTGCGCGGCGAGTCGCCTCCCGATGAATGCCGAACAAGGCTTCGTGGTCCAAATCGTCAACTGTGATAATGCCTGGATTCAACCAGACAGAAACGATAATACCCAGATCATTGGCCTTCTCTTTTGGTATCGTACCGTTCCGAACAGCATCCAAAACACCATTCGCAATCGCTCCCTGTACAGTACCCATCAGAATATTGGTGTAAGCGGTCTTTTTAACAGTCACCTTACTTACCATCAATGTCGCGGGACGAACCTGCATGTCGGTATTCATCAGCGCCAGCACACGCGAGTGACCTTGAACCTGATCTCCCATGAGGTTTGCGAATGCGGTGCCAAAGGGACCATCTAATTCGCCAATCACGACTTCTGGCTCGGCCGCGGTAAATGGTGGTCCTCCCGCCACCAATGCTTCACCTGTGCGCATGACAATTCTCTCACTCATAGGAGTATCTCCAGTCGGTTTGGTAAAAAACGTGAGATTATCTTTGTATGCCCCCCGATCGCAAGAATTATCTGCAATCTCCCATCATCTCCCAGTTGCGAATGTGCGATTCCAATTGTCTGAGGCTAACATTGTGGATTCTGGTCCCGCCAACAAAGCTATTTAGGCACTAAAAATAGGGAATACTGCCAATCTCAGGAACTAAACTTAGGTAGCTCAACATTAGGGATTAACCGTTTTGATCAACATCAAACGCTTCTCTACCCACTGTGGTGAAATCACCTGATACAAACTGAACTTTCACCAGAAGTACTTACATAATGCTCTGATCCCAATCCAATGCCAAGGCCTATTATTCTCATCTACCTGTCACTGCTGCCGACGCTCTGTGCTGCCTTTGATTTTGAAAATGGTGAAGAGATCAATGAGGTTTGTGCGGGCTGCCATGGGGAGTACGGTCAGGGTGGCAAGGAGGGTGAATATCCCCGGCTGGCGGGTATGCCAAGCGCCTTTCTTGCGAAACAACTCCATCTCTTCCGTGACCGTCTGCGTCCCAACCTGGCGATGGTGGAGTATGTGGATCACCGTCAGATGCCCGATCAGGACATCGAAGATATCTCGAAATTTCTTGAGCAGATCGTATTGAAGACCAAACTGCCGCCGGCGGATGAGACCTCACCGGACTTCAACGCCTATGAACGCCTGCTGGCATCCAAGCGTCTGATGCAAATCCCGCGCGCCCCTGGCGATATACAAAATGGCCGGAAAATCTACCGGAAAGAGTGTGCCTCCTGTCACGGCCGTGAAGGGTTGGGGGACAATGAAAAGGCGGTGCCGATGCTCGCCGGGCAATATACCAACTATCTGTGGCGACAAGTGAAGAAGTATCGGGAAAAGATCCGCATACATGACGAGGATGCGCCTGAGGATGAGCTGTTATCGGATTTCACCGATGGGGAGCTGACCGATATATTCGCCTATCTCTCCATCGTTGACGACTGAACCTGGGACGCGCTTAAGAACCGGCGCCGAGCAGCGGCACACCTGGGCGTACCGTGATGAATTGATAGGGTACGGAGATCTTCCCCATCTCGCTGTCGATGAACACCTGGGCCTCCCACTCCATGGCTTCCCAGACGCAGACCGGCAGCATCCCCTCACCGCTGAACATGGCGGCAGATTCGCGCTCCAATTTGTAACGGTTGAATCCCATATGCATATCCTTGCCACTGAAGTCGACCTCGATGCTGTCGGCTTGCAGACCTTGCACCATGACCTGCAACTTTAACGGCTTCATCATCGGCAGTTCTCTGGGCTCGATCGATAGACTGACTTTACCGCCACCTTCGAGTCGGGTGACACAAGGCCCGGCACGGAGATCACACATCGGGTCGGCAGGCAGCTTGACCACTACATCGGGAAAGAGTATCGGCCAGGCCTTGAACAGTGCCACAGCCGACACGAGTAGCAGCAACGATCCCAATGACGCCCATAACAGCTTGAGGGTTTTATCTGTTGTTTGCATGGGTGAGGCCTATGGCAGATCGCTGCGTTTAAACATGGCAAATCCCAGACCGGCGCAGGCCGTACCCAGGGCAATTGGGTAGAGTATCGCGTAGGTGATGTAACCGCCCTGGCCGAAATTATCGAGTATCACATAGGCGGTCGGTCCCAGGAGCACCAGCTGGGGATCGAATAGCATCATGGTGGCGGTACGAAAGACCTGCATCGGGTTGGTGAGTGCGATCGCCACCGCTGTCTCCGGTGGCAGATGCTCCTGGATAAGGACACCCAGCAGAATCAGGTCGAGGAACAGCAGTAGGGTCAGCCAGACCACAAAGGCGGCCCCCTGGGCCACATCGGTACTGCGGGTCAGGGTGGAGATCAACATGCCGATGCCGAGAAAGCACCAGGCCAGGGCCATCAACAGGCCGCTGTAGTAGATCAGCAGATGCCAGGGCACCTCGACCCCCTTGACCATTCCCCAGGCGGTGGCGCCGACCATGGCGAGAAAGACCGGAAGAAAGACCACGAAGAAGCGTCCGAACACCCGGCCCCAGAACCAGGCGCCAAGGGTGATCGGCAATGAAAGCAGATACTCGAATACACCCGCCTCCCGGTCGCCGGCCACCGATCTCACGGTGGTGATCAGGACGAAGATGGGCAGCATCGCCATGGAGAGTTGTATATAGGTGATCAACAAGCGTGAAAGCCCGGTAAAACCCATGATGCGTGACTCTGCCAGGCCAAAGGCGAACAGGATCACCACCAATCCGCCGAATACCATGGTATACACCGCGAACCAGCGGGCGCGCAGGGATTCGATGATATCGGTGTAGGCCGCGAGCCAGAGATATTTCATGGTTGCTTGACTCCTCTATTGGCATCCTGTCCGTTGCCACCCTGTGTGCGTTGTTGCTGCTCTTTGAGACGCTCCAGCAGATGAGCGCTGTGTGCCTGATGGCGCTGATCCACCAGACGGATATACTGCTGTGCCTGAGTAAAGTTGAGACCGCCGGGCGTTGTCTCCTCCTGTGCCCCCAAACCATAATCCATGGGTGTGTGACGCCCCCTCACATAGGTCGCGCGGGTGGCGTCGATCCACACCCCGGTAGCGTGATCGGTGACCCATATCCGGGTCCTGGGATCCTGCTGCCAGGGCTTGTCCGCCAACCACAGAACGGCGCAGCCGATGTCATCGAAACGCGCCACCACCGAGCGTTGTTTGTCAGGGGGAAAGTAGCGGATTTGTGCTGCATGGTAACGATCGCTCAACACCATGCGACAGCGCTCACAGCTATCCCTGTCCCATTTGATGCTGAGAGGACCGGTATCCCCGTCACCCGAGCAGCCTGACAGCAGCAACATACCGACCGGCACCAAATAGCGATAGATGGAGTCAGACCACATTGATGGTGCGTCCTCGCCTTGTAGTGCTCGCTTGCCCTTCCGCTTCGGAGATCTCTATATTCGAGAACAACGCGGCATAGCGGGAGAGCAGGCTGAGAAAACGCAGGCGATCGGGTCCGGCTATGGTGCCTTCCCACACCAGCCCCGCCTCCAGGTCCCTGAAGCCCCATTCGGTGATGGCCTTGGCAAATGCCGCTTCGGCTTGCAGCAACTGGATTCTGCAGTAGAGTCGTGATGAGAGTTCCACAAGATCGGCTACCCGGTCATCCAAAACGATCTCTCCCTGGTCTATCTCGATGACCCGATTAACCAGCGTCGCCACCTCATCCAGACGATGACTCGATATCAGCATTGCCGCCCGCTGCTTCTTCTCGGCAAGGAGTTCGAAGAAGATATGTCTCGCTTCCGGATCGAGGTTGGCGGCGGGCTCATCCATCACCAGCAGTTCGCTCTCTCTGCCGAGGGCGATGGCGATCAGCAGCTTCTGTTTCTGGCCGCCGGAGAGTTTTACGAAGGCGTGATTGTGAAAACGTTCCGCATCGAAGCCGAGTTGCCCCGCCACGCTGATCATGCGCGAAGGATCGCTATCGCAAAGGGTGGCGGAGAAGCGGATCAGCTGCCCCACCGGCATATGCAGTGGTGGCGGCAGTTGCGGTACGAAGCCTACCTTTGACAACACCTCGCGTCGGTTCTGGCGGGGGTTCATGCCATCCACCAACACCCTGCCCTCGCAGATGTATTCACCCAGCAGGCAGCGTATCAGCGTGGTCTTTCCAGCGCCGTTGGAACCGACCAGGGCAACCCGGTGACCGCGCTCGATAGTGAGATCGATGCCCTTGAGTACCCGCTGCCGCCGGAATCTTTTGACGATGTTTTCAAATTGGATCATAGCTCGTATCTGAATCTTGTCGGCATCTATTTGAGCATATTACTCAGCCCTTTGACCTCGAAGGTCAATGAATCCGTGGGACAGATATCCACGCACATGCCACAGCGGGTGCAATCGGATGTCACATCCTGGTTCACATCGGCCGCACCACCACGGATTGTCAGGTCCAGGACATGGGGCACCATACAGATCTTGCGGCAATCGCCCTCATGGTGACAGGCCTCGGCGTTGTACTTGACCCTGATCGGCGAGAACACCCCCACCATGCCATAGGTCACACCGATGGGACAGACATAGCGGCACCAGGCACGACGGGAGTAGAAGACCTCGAACAGAAGCAACACCCCCACCCAGATCAGTGCGATGCCCGGCCCGTAGATCAACGCCCGGCTGAGGATGCCGGTGGGTGAAATGGTTTCGAAAACCGTGTAGCCGGTGAGCAGCGCCAACAGGGCGAAAATGACATAGAAAACAGTGCGCACCTTGCGGCTGAAGCCGTGATCCTTGATGATCTTCTTATCGGCAAGCCAAAGATGAAGATATTCGGCCCACTCGGACAACAGATGGTAGGGACAGACCCAGGCGCAGAAGGTGCGTCCACCCAACACTGTCCACATAACCAGGACAGTGACCATGCCGATCACCAGATTGAGCACGATATGTTTGTAGGCCAGGGCGACCTGCAGCGCGGCATTGAGGTCGGCGAAATGAAAGCCGATGACCCGTGCGCCGGTAAGCGATCCCTCCACCAGTTGAACGTCGAAGTAGAACGACGCGACAAAAAGCAGGTTGACCAGAATCAGGGTGATCCAGCGGCGCTTCTTCCACTTGGAGAAAAAGGGGCCCTTGTGTTCATCCCGCAGGGCCTCCAGGTCCGCCTTCGAGAGCGCCCCCCGCTTACTTTCGTAGATCGCTCTCACCTCCGGACTTTGCTGATCCTTGCCGGGCCTGGGACGCTTGTAACCGAAAACCTGTAACAGGGAGTCTTTGATATAGTCCATCTCAACCCTCCGTCAGCGTGTCGGCGTTTTTGTCCAGGTCGACCACGATGGCGGCACTCTCCACCGGACAGATCATTTCGCAAACCCCGCAGCCGACACACCCCTCCAAAACCGTCGGCCGCATGCGTTTGAGGCCGTCCCCCTGATCCACGGGTTCCAGGGCAATGGCGTGTTTGGGCGGACACTCGTTGCCCACCTTTTGTGCCACCCGCGCCACTTGCTGCGACTTGTCCGCCGCGGCGGTCTCGCACTGGGTGATACGGATTTCGATGGGACATTGCCGCACGCAGAGATCGCAGATCTCCAGATCGTAGGGATGCTCAGCCACAAGAATGGGATTCCAACGGTCGACCTCCTCGTAACGCAGGAGTCCTGCATAATCGGGTCCCCTCGCCTGACCCTTGAAGCCCTTTCCCAGCATGGCCAGGCAAGCCTTGGGGCGCGCCAGCCTGGCGAATCCCATGCGGGTATCCGCCGGATAGTCCAGGTCGTGGGTCAGGGCGCCGGTGGGACAGGCCAGGACACACTGCAGGCCGTCACAGGAGAAGTCGCAGGCCTGAACCCTGGCGTCGATGTAAGGCAGCCCGATGCCAAAACCGTCGGGCAGATCAGCCAGTTTGATTGCCTCCACCGGACATACCTGAACACACTGGCCGCACTTGATACAGGCGGCGAAGAACTCCTGCTCGTCCTGCGGGGTCTTCAAGGCCCCGGGGGGACGCAGGCGCATCGCCTTTCCCTGGATAACCGGCACGAATCCCAACAGGGAGACACCGACCACCCCGGCGGTCAAGACCGTGGCGCGCAAAAACTCACGGCGACTCTGTTCCCGACGCTTGGGTGTCAGAGGCCGTTTGGTTTTCTTCGTCACTGCTTTTCTTTTGCTCATCTTTATGACGACCTCTTAGCGTCCCAGAGATTCGCGCAGTGCTTTATAGGCATCGAAGGCCTGCTCAGCCTGTTCAGATGGCGATTCGGATTCATCGATTGAATCGGCATCCCCCTCCGCCATCGGGACCAGGGTCTCCGTTGCCAGGGTGGAGGCAGCGGTACTCATACGGGGTTGCTCGTCCCGCACCAGCATGTTGGGTTGGGTGAAGGGTGCGAGGCGTTCGAGAAAGTCCATTACTTCCAGTACCGGGGACCCTTTGAAAAATTGCGCTGACGGCACATCCATCCAGATCCGGTCGGCATAGCTGAACAGCTCATAGGGTTTGTCACCCACCTGATCCCGGTCGATGTCGAAGCCTTCGTAGTCATCCCAATAGTTCGCCTGCCACAGGTTGCGATTGGCGGTCTTGCCACCACCCGATACAGCCACCTGGGTGATATTGCCTTTGAAGCTGTTACCGGTCAGCTGATTGCCGGTCCAGTCGTTGAGAAACAGCACGCCAATGCCGCTATAGGCGATCAGATTGTTCTCGATTCGGTTGATGGTGTCCGGTTGGAAGGGAGAGACATCGAGATAGAGACCGGTTGCGCAGTAGAGTATCCGGTTCCCGCTCACCACCACATCAGAGGTCTCCTTGAAACCTATGCCCATACCGGTGGCGCCTGTGGCATGGGCAATGTAGTTGTTTTTAAGATGCACTCCGTCGCTGTACATAATGAATATGCCGACAGAGTTGTTTTCGTAGTGGTTATCCACCACCTCGTTGTATTGGGCATACATGAAATGGAGCGAGTATCGCCCGCCACGCGCATCGTTGCGCGCGATCAGGTTGTCACGGGAATACCAGACCACCGTATCCCTCGAGTTGCGGATGATATTGTCGGTGATCTTGTTGTTGAAGCTGTACCAAAGCCGAATGGCGTCCCCGCGCACGCCCAGTTCCAGTGGCTTTGAAGAGATACGATTACCTCTGACGATATTGTTTTTCGACTGTTGCAGGTCTACGCCGAACAGGGTGTTATCGATGACATTGTCTTTGATGACATTGAAATCCCCCCGCACCTGCACACCGGAATCGATGGTGTTATGGGATTCGCCCGAGTTGGTCAAGCGAAGATTTTTCAACGTGGCGCCGTTGGTCTTCAGGGTGATTACCGAGCCCGTACCACCCGCGTCGATTGTGACCCTTCCCTGTCCGTCAATAGTGATCGGGGTAGTGATGGTGACCGGACCCGCATAGGTCCCCGGGGGTGGGACCAAGGTGCCATTGGACTCGGTTGCATCCACCAGGGCCTGAAACGAGGGATGGGGCGGCGTCTCTGCGAATCCCTGCAACGAGACCAGTGACAGCACTAACAGGCAGGAATTTTGAATTATTGATTTTGAATTCTGAATTGTTGAGTGTGCGTGCGCACACAATCTATTCGATAGATGTGAACGCAGTGAACACATTGATTCAACATTCATAATTCAACAATCAAAATTCATTTATTCAGTTGTTTGAATCGAAACAGCGCAGCCAACGCCAGGATAAAAGAGGTCAAAACCATCAGGCCAAAGCCGATATAGGGATAGGAGTGGGTGGTGAACTGCGCCACCTTACCGTCGCCGAATACCGTCGGCATGAAGGGTTTGACCGAAAACGCACCCATATCGTTCAGGGTGTGGCCGTACCACCAGAGCCAAGCCGAATAGTCTATGATGAAGAACAGTGGTAGAGCGACAGGGACCAGTATCAACAGCCAGTAGAGCAACCCGCCGTTTTTGCGCGAACCGAAAACCACCAACGCCATGGCTCCGAGGATGGCGTAAAATACAACATGAATCGCCAGCTCCAGGTTCTTCACCATCGGTACGATCTCTTCCTGATTGTTGAAATAGCGACCCAGACTTTTCGCATAGTGCCAGGACATGACCTGGAAGGCGCTTCCATCCCAGGGTTGCAAGCTATCCGATTTCACCTGGTCGATGTCATAGGTCAGTTTGAGTTGCTCAATCAGGTGGGATTTTTCTGTGTTCGTTGTACCCTGCGCGGCCCGCCTGGCCGCCTCCACCTGTGAAGGCAGGATCACCTCGACGCCCGACTCCTCCAGGGAATCCTTGAGAATGCCGGCCACACCACCAATGACGATTTCGGGTTCGCTCGTTTCGCCGGACGCCTCCTGATCCAATGAGGTAACGAGTGCGCTGACATAGCCAGTGTTTTGCAGCTTGAAGCCATTCTCACCATAGAGCGTCAAAGTCATCCAGGCGGCGATGCCCACGAAACCAACACTTAAAACGATCATGCGTTGTTTCGGGGAGATGAACAGAAAGCCGAGCAGCATGACAGCCAGAAAAGCCATCAGGAACTGGCCGAATCCCCGCTCCACCGGACCGCCGGCGGCGATGGGATACATTCCCACATAGTGGTTGATGGTATCCATCTCATGTACGCAATCGAGGGCCTCCTCCTCGGCGATCTCCGCTTTCTCCTGTTTTTTGCAGCCGTTGAAAACCCCATTCATGTGGAAGTGGATGCGTACACCATCCGGAAACGACTCAGGCGGGTAGTTGGGTGCTGTCAATGAAACCCACCAGATGGGCGTATAGAAAATCACCACGAGTAGCCCCAACCCGATCAGGGTGAGTGCGGTTATTTGAAGCGTTTGCTTAGACTGCATAGCGTTTTCTCCAACAGCGACTCAGCATCCAATGGGTGGGACTATTATGGGTGACGGTTCAGCAGGTCACGGCCTATAGCAAAGGATCAATCGTAGTCCGGGTTCTGCCAGTCCTTGGATGGTGCGAGTTTATCCTTGGGTACGGGGAGCCGGGATACATAGTTGATTACCATCTGCATATCCTTGTCAGAGAAGTTTTTGATCTGCTCCACCATGTCCGGATTCGCATTCCGCCGTTTACCATCGCGGATCCACTCAAACTGCCGTAACATATAGGCATAGTGCTGCCCATGGATCTTGGGATAAAACTTTTTGTCATCACCCTCGCCGTTTTCACCATGGCACTGTACACAGTTGTCGGTGTATAACTTCTTACCTTGTTCGAATTCCGGAAAAAGTGCATTCCAGGTTCCCTTGCCGTTGTCCGGGTTCATTGGCAGTTCGGCGATATAGGCAGTCACGTCCGCGACCAGCTGTGCCGGATTTATCTCGCCCTCCTTATATCCCGATGCGGCCAGGATCTGGTCATCGAGGGCAAACGGATACATGGTCGGGTTGTCCCGGTTTTGCGCGCGAATATCAGACAGCTGCTTGATCAGTACATTGCGATGTTGTCCGGCCAACTGAGGAAAGGTTCCATCATCAAGCCCCCAGCCTTCCAACAGATGACAGGCGGAACAGACTTCATAAACAGCAATGCCCCGTTCTCTGTCAGGCGCGAGCAACATTGCTTCATCCTGTTCGCCGCCGGCTTCATTCCAACCCGCCAGAACAGTGCCGCACATAACAGCACTCATAGCTACGCTCAGTGTTTTTAGCATCGGTTTTACTTTCATCATCATTTCTCCAGCCCCGTCATCTTGCATTAGGGCTAATTGGGTTTCGCCACCGCGTCAGGTGTTCCATTAGAATCCCCCTTGAAGCCAATGCTTGCACAGGAGTGATACTGCAGTCTTTCATAGGCGAAATCCGTGCACTTTGATGTACATCAACTGCAACATTTCACCCTTCATCTCTATTCCTGGGTGCTCAGCCAGTCGGCGATGGCGCGCATCTCTTCTTCGTTAACCAGTCCCATGACACCTTTCATGGCGGCGGTCTGGCCATTACTCCGGGCGCCGGATTTAATGTCTTTCATCTGGTTGAATGCGTAGTCCGCATTTTGTCCGGCCAGCTTCGGATAGATGGGCATGATCGGTGTCTTGGCATCTTTGCCATGGCAGGACCAACAGGTCTTGGTCTTGTAGAGTTCGGCGCCATCAGCAGCCTGCGCCTGAGTACCGATACCGGTCGCAACCAGCAGCACAACCGATGACAACGCAATGTTCACTTTTTTCAGCATATCGATCACCTTGATTCACAATTGACCATCATTAACCGATGGTCTGACTCTATCTCATTCAACCTTTGGATGGTTTGAGCGAGGTTAAATTACGCGCTGGAAAAACCTTGGTAAAATCACGTGATTTGCCCAGCTATATAGAGAAAGGGGCCTTGAGGCCCCTTTCTATTCCTACCAACCGAAGCCTATAGACTATTTGACCTTTTTCGCTCCATGTTCTTCCAGGAAGGTCTTGGCGCGAAGTCCCAGATCAGCTGTTTTGACCTGATACTGCCACCATTGGCCAGCCCAGAGGGTTGCGTTCTGATAGTCGCCCTTGCCGGCGAACGCCTCAGACTTTTTCTTCGCCTCTTCCGCGAAGCCCAGCTGGTCAGTGGCATCTTCAACCAGTGCTACGACTTCAGGAAAGTCCTTGTAGTTGTGGCTGGTGATGAAACCGACCACAGAGTCGATAACCGCCTGGGTGTCCACGTTGGTCTTGACCTGCTTTTCGTAATCGGCCTGGGTGTACTTGGTACCTTCGTCCATGGTTGTCTTCTTTGCCACATAACCCTTCGGCTTGACCAGCAGGTAGCCCTGCATCTCCAGATGGAGTGCCGAGCAGAACTCGGTGCAGTAGTAGGGAAAGACACCGGCCTTGTCCGCCGTGAAGGTGGCCGATACGGTCTTGCCGGGTTCGATGGAGAGGTTCACGTTCTCGTTGTAGAGGGCAAAACCATGGGTTTCGTCTTCTGCACGCTCCAGGTTGGTCAGATGGATCGAGACTGTGTCACCCTCTTCCACCTCGATGATCTCGGGCGTGATATGGGAACGGATCACGGTGCCATAGACGTGCACCACACCATTCTCATCCTTAACCACCTTCTCGCGTCCTGCCCGGGTCTTGTAGGGCGACTTCTTGTCGGAGCGGCTGTCCCAGCCCGACTTGTAGCGCACCACGGGTTTCAGCTTGTCGGCCTTGATCGCCACCACATAGTGAGGTTCGCCCAGAGGCAGGGGCATGTCGTACAGCAGCTGCATCTTGTCGCCGCTGATATCGATCAGCTGATGGTTCTGCGGATGCAGTGGGCCCACGGGATTGAAGCGGTCGATGGCCAACTTGTTCAGAGAGACAAGATACTTGCCGTCGGGCGATACGGAGTCACCCTCCATCGCCACCAGATGACCGATGTTGTAGTGAATGTGCAGTTGATCCAACACCTTGCCTTCACAATAGTCCCACTTGGTCACCATGGAGTCCACATAGATGGAGGTGTAGACCACGCACTTCTTTGCGTCATACTGGGTATGCAGCGGACCCAAACCCACCTGCACCTGGGTATGCAATGCATCCTTCATGGCGATGATCGGGATACCGTAGGGGTCCTTGCCTTCGAATTTCTTGTTCTTGATGGACTGCTGGATCTTCTCCCAACTGTAGACCCAGGCATGGCTGTCCAATTTACCCGAAACGATGATATGGGTGCCGTCGGGGCTTACGTCGACACCGTGCGGGCTCTTCGGTTCAGGAATCAGGTAGAGCAGTCCCTCTTTGACCGCCTGCTCCATGGGAATCATATACGCGCCCTTGGACTTCTTGACCTTCCCCGCGGCAACCAGCTCGGCGGCCTTCTTCCAGTTGGTGACATGCAGGAAGTCGGTATCTTTCTGGGAACAGCCCGCCTCGAAGGGGGGACGTCCGCGCTCGATACCACCCACATAACGCTCGGAACAGAAAGAGTTGGTGAAACCCCAACCCATGGAGGGTCCCTTACCGGCATCGGAAAGGTCCTGACTATAGGGAGGCAGTTCGAAGGTAAAGGATTTTTCCGGATCGAGACGGCCTATCTTGTCGTCGAACTTCCAGTAGGTCACCGCTCCGCGATACTTTTCGTTGAACTCCTCGAGGGGCACGAATTCATCCTCGAAGGGGGCCGCGTACTGAGACGCTTCCATGACATATTCCGTATTGGGGGTAACGAAGGCGCCGCCATGCTCCGATTTCATGAAGGGATTGACCACGATCTGCTTGGTCTCGAAGTCGTGCAGATCGATCACCGCCATGCGCGGATTGGCCTTATCGTTGATGAAGAGATAACGGCCGTTGTATTCGCCTTTTGTTTCCGAGAATGCCGGATGGTGGGTATCGCCAAAGGTGATATCCTTGCCGTTGATCCGGCCCTGGGCCAACACGGCTTTGGATTCATCATCGAAGCCATATCCCTGCCAGGGTTCAGGCGTGAACACGCCGATATATTTCAAAATCCTCATGGACGGGATGCCATAGACGATCACCTGTCCGCTCTGGCCACCCGAGCTGAAGGCAAGATACTCATCGCGGCCACCTGTCGGCGTATAGGTTTTGGCGGCAGCCAACAGATCCTTTTGGGTTAAACCACGCTCCTTCATGACCTCCTCAAGTGATGACTGAGACCATGCATTGGAGCCAATACCCAGGCCGATACCCAATCCTAGGGTCAGTGCGGTTATACGTTTCAAACTTATGTTCATCGTTCCCCGTCCCCGTTATGTAATAAGATAGTTGTTTGATGCAGCGATGATGTACAGGGGGAATCATTGATAATTGCGTCATTTGACACATTGATTTAGGTCAAATGGTACATTTTTTTGGCTTTCAGCTGCGCGGACTACTCACTTATGGGTAGACGACGTGGACGCATTCTATAATAAAAAAATATGTGTTGGATTTTTTGTTTATTGGGAAGTGAGTTTGAGTAACTCTCTGGCAACGTCCGCCGGTTCGATACCGTGCGCCAGTTTTGTGAGAAACCTGCCATCCGGATCAAGGATATAGAGGCTGGCGGTGTGGTCCATCAGATACATGGAGGGATCCGCACCCTCTTCCACAACCTTTTCATAGCGCGCCTTGAACAGTTCGGCCATGCGCTCGATCATCTTGGGCGATCCGGTAAGACCGATCAGACGCTTATCGTAATATTCGACATAGTTCCGCATCACGGCCACACTGTCCCGATGTGGATCTATGGTGATGAAATAGGGTTGAAAGAGCTGCGACTTTTCGCCCAGGAGATCCAGGGCTTGAAACATGATCTGCAGCGAGGTCGGGCAGATATCGGGGCAGTAGGTATAGCCAAAATAGAGAATCTGATACTTCCCCTTCATGCTCTCATTGGTAACCAGCCGGCCCAGATGATCGGTCAGAAGAAACTGTCCTCTGCCAATACCCTGAGGGACTGGAGCGCTTGACGGCCTGGTCTGCGCCGCGGGGGGGACTGCAGCCTGGGCGGCCGTGGTAAGACAGTTTTTAATCACCTTGGTATTGTGATCCATAAGATCGAAATAGAGCTGGGGGCCCGGCTCCATGCCAAATCCCAGGCTGTTCAGTTGGCCATGATTGACCCTGCTCTCGACGGTCAGCAGCTCCCTGTGTTTTGCGGGAAAGCCCTTTTCCGACAACAGGCAGCTAACCTCGCCATTGGCAATTTTTTCCCGGACCTTGAGTAGCTCAACTGTCGCGATCTCTTTATCCGGCGCACCGGCCACATGGTCGATGATCTCCAAGGCATAGGCCTGTTCGAAATATTGCAGCGTATCGAAGTACTGAACGCCTAAACCGGCCTTCATTCCACGGTAGCCATACTCATACTCTCGATCAATACGCGACAGGCGTGAAAGCATGGTGCGTCTGTTTCGTTCATAGAGGTGGGTACGCAGTGGATCGGCTTCCTGAAGAAGATGGGCAATATCGTTGATAATGATGAGAAGATTGCGATTGTCCAGCCAGAAAAAGGGATCGCGATTGTCTTGATACCCCCTTGCCGGAAGTATCTTCATGCCCTGATGGGATAGCAATTCGATAACCTTCACCTGGGGTGGCAGGCCTTGAATGGTATCGGCAAGCAGCGGCTCGAGTTCGGCGCCTACCCAAAAAACGATGTCTGCGTTACCCATCGACGCCTGTTGATCCTTGCTGGGTACAAATGAGTATGGGAGCTGATCATCGATTATGAGTTCCGGTGTTTCCGCGCCTTGCATAAGTCCGGCCAGGATAGAATGCAGCGGTTTCACGCTGACCATGACACGCAACGAGTCCTTGCCATGGGATGCCGGTACGGCGAATAGACCGATGATCAGAAATACGAAATAAAACAGTTGCTTTGAGCGACGATGTTTCATCTTGCAGGATACAGGGATTGCAATCTGCCGAGGGCCTCGTCAACTTGTTGTGCCAATGATTGCGGTGAGGGACAGGTGTCGTTTTTCTCGATAAATGCCATGAATGATCTGTTGGTTTCATAATCGAACAGCTCGCCCAGCTGACGTCGTTTCGGAAGCGTCGCCACCAACTCACGCTTGATCCGCTGGGTTTCACTCAGCGCGTTACAGTGCAGCGCTATGCCATTGAGCGAACCCAGCGCAGTGATGGCGGCAAGCTGTTCACTGCTCTGTGCCGCCGCGTCCGTGGCCTTGAAGAGCATCAGGGCAAGGCCGGCCGAAAGCAACAATATGTATTTATTAACTTTAATAGTCATGCCTTTATGTCAAGCAACCGATCTTGTATCCAGAACCTGGTTGATTCGGGAAGCAGTCACCGGGTCATCTTTTGTGAAGCTGAACCCGCTTGGTGTCTGTGACCATTAAAACTTATCCCGAGCTATTACAGATTGATGAAGATCAAGCCCGGCCGCGAGTGTGTTGGAGAGAGTCCGTTTCGACAGACTTATTCAGGAACCAGATCCTTTGGCGGATCGATGACATCGGTGAAATCGGGTGATTGCATACGCGCATTGACAAAGCGGGATCCGGTTAGTCTGGCGCCCCGAAACTTGGTCTCGGTCAACGTGGTGCCGTTCAGTAGAGCCCCTGACAGGTCTGCTTGGGTGAGGTTGGCGTATTCCAGGGCGGCCCCGGTCAATACCACTTGGCGGAAGCTCGAGCCACTCAGGTCGCTGTCTATGAGTACCGCCCGCATCATGAACGCGTGATCAAATTTGGAGTTTGTCAGTCGGCTCTCCTCCATCGAGATATCCTTGAGATTCGCATCTGCGAAGCTGGCCCTGTCCCCCGTCACCCCGTTCATACTGGCGCCAAAAAGATAGGCCTTGGTAAAATTGGCGTTGTCGATCCTGGTGTCGTCCAGGTTGGTATGAAATAGGTCGGCATTGGTAAAATCCGCTGAGGCCGCCCTGCAACCGGAGAGCATGGCCCACTTGAGATCGGCATCGATCAGGATCGCATGCTTGAGATTGCAATCCAGCAACTTGGCATTCTGAAAATTGACACCACTCAACAGGCTGCCCTCAAGGTTGACTGATGAGAGATCCCTGCCATTGAAATCGCAATGACGATAGTCACGATAGGGTCCAGGTCGCATGCAGTCACCCTCCGCCAGGGGCTTAGGCTCCTGGCCATATGCCAGGATTGGAAAGAGCACGATGACCATCAACAGTTGTATGCGCACGCCACTCACCATCCGTTTTATTGTCAAGCCATATACCATCATTCTTCCAGTATCGCCTGTTGCTGTTTGTTGAATCTCAACAGCGCGGCCAGCAGGTTCTTAAAAAAATAGAGGGACGAGAGGCTTAAGGCAATGCCTGAAGGTCTTGCAAGGGTGGCGGGCATCAGGGTGGCCGCGACCAGCAGAGAGATTGCCGCCAGATGCAAGATGTAATGGCGTTTAGTATCTTCGTCATCGATATAGTGTTTCATCGATGGCAGTCGGGACGACAGCTTTCCCTGCTTCACCAGCAAGCTCTGCAGGTGAAACCAACATAGAAATGGTATCACTTTGTAGATGATCCCGATCGGGATGGTCATGCAAACGCCGCCAAGTAGCAGTACCCCGATCAATAGATCATTGCCGCCAAACATCCAAACGATGACCGTAAGCCCTAAACAGACCAATCCTGTATAGAGAAAAACCAAGGTCATATCGACAATTTTTCGCCTGCGTGTGCGAATGGTCTGAAACAGTGTGAGGCTCAGCAGGAGAAACAACCCCAGGATCATCTGCAGACTGAATTCAAACAGTTGATTGTCGATGTAGTGTGACAGGGTAAACAGGGACAAGAGAATAAAAATGGCCGCGAAGGAGTAATCCCTGAATTTGCCCGGTAACTCTTTGGTTATATAGAAGATGGGAAGAAGCTGGAAAACCGTTGCAAATAATACTATACCCACCCAACCAAAAAGGCCCCAGGAGAGATGAATGGTAGTGAGCTGAGGCATATGCTCAATCTCAACCATTCCCGACAACCCCAGCACCATGTAGATGCCTATTGCCACCGTGGGAAGGATTGCCGCCCAACCGAGGCCGATGGGGATTGAACTGGCCTGCCTTTCTCCGGATCTGGTCAATGAAAAAAACAAAGTCAGCAGGAAAAAAGAGATAGCGAACAACGCAAGCCCCGCGCCAGTGCCAAGTATATAGTCATGGGACAGCAGAAAACCCAGCACCATCAAGGTGGCGCCAGCAAGAAGTGACAGATGGATGATTCTGCTTACTGTCACAACCGCCGGTATGGGAGAGCCTGCCAATACGGGCAACAGTTGAATCATGGCGCCGGTCATGACCTGGGCAAGAAAACCAACTGTCATTAAATGGGTTATGCCTAAAGCCAGAGGACTCCAGCGGGAAACGAACACTGCCTCGGCCTGTATGGCCAGGACCAACCCTGCGGCAATGGTGAATAGTGAAGCCGTGAGGAAATATTTGAAAGGTATGATAATAGGCGGGGCCTGATCGAGAGACAGCCCGCTGGTCTTCACAACTCCTTTCCGATGCTATCGGGAGGCGGACTGCCGACATGCCAGATCAAAATAACGCAGATGTTGCTCTGCCATTTTGTGCGCCATGTGAAATCCATTTCCCGTAGCATACTGTAGAGCGGATAGGGTTCGCGGCTGTGCACCACTCTAAGCCAGTCATCCGCTGACAGCTCTTCCAGGGCTTCCAGTATGCGTTCCAGGGGTACGGGCGGTTCCAACTCCCGAACATCAAGCCGCAACTCCACTAGGAAGACTCCGTAAACGCCTTCGCAATATTCTTGGCAATATCCGGGACCGCACTGTCCGCCAGGGGGTAGAGGATATTCTCTTCCTTCATGTTGTGCTGTTGCATGGTGACGAGCAAGGTGTCGATATAGCCCGCGGACAATGTATTTGTCATATTCTCGAGGGATGACGTCAGCTGTGACATCAGATGCCGCATTTGATCATGTTCCAGCATCATCATATTGATAGGGCCACTCGCCTGGGGGCTTGCCGCCTCAAGGGCCGGAAAGAGCAGCTCCTCCTCTATCTTGAAATGGTGTTCCATTGATGCAGTGAATTCCTGACAGAGACGATTTGCTTCCGGCCATTTATGTTGCAGAATGGCCTGTTCCATCTCTATGAAAAGTTCATCACAGCGACGGTGATCCAGTACCATAGAATCATTGATCGTTTTCATGGTGTTTTTACCTCGCTACTGCCATCTATTCTCTGCGTGTGGGTGACACCCTCCTTGATATGCATCAATACAGATAAATCAGAATATTAGAATTGTCGGTAATTTCCCTGGGCATTGAGATCAGCTAGTGCTCAGCAGCCGTGGCGGTTCACTCGCGAGTCAGGCGGGCATAAAGCATCGGTAACTTGTGGGGCAGCTCCTGAGGTTTGTGAATAACCACATAACCACCGCTACCGAACAGGTAAGGCAGATAGTCGTTGCCTTTTTCATCGATAGTGACGCAAAAGGGCTGGATACCGGATCTGCGCGCTTCTCTGACGGCCTGCCTGGTGTCTTCCACGCCATAACGCCCTTCATACTTGTCCAGATCGTTGGGTTTTCCGTCGCTGAGCAGTAACAGCAGTCGCCGTTGGGCCGGTTGCTGGTCGAGCAGTTGATGAGCGTACCTGATTGCCGCACCCATGCGGGTGTAGTAGCCGGGCTTGATGGCGTCGATCTTTCCACGGGATTTGGCTGAATAGGGTTCATTAAAGGCCTTGATCTGATGGATCCGGACAGGATCCCGCTTTCTCGATGAAAAACCATACAAGCCAAAGCTGTCCCCCGTGGCCGAAAGGGATTCGGCAAATAGATACAGGCTGTCACGAATGACATCGATTACACGATGGTGATTGTCTATCCAACTGTCGGTGGACAGGGAGAGATCGGCCAGCAGCAGACAACTCAGATCCCTGGCGCCTGTCCTGAGGTCCCGATAGAGATTGTCGGCGGCGGCGAGGTGGCCACTTTGCCGTTCCGCTGAGAAGCGCAGATAGGCCTCCAGGTCGATTTCGCTGCCATCCGCCTGGCCATGCTGCCAGCTGCGCGCAGGCATCAACTGTTGGAATTGGGCGCGTAACTGCCTGGCGGTCTTTTTCAGGTGTGGCGGCAGTTCGCTGGGCGGGGCATCCTGAGCCTGCAGGGCCATGATACGGCAGTGATCCTCCTGCATGACCTGGCGTTTCCAGTCCCACTCCGGCAGCAGCATGCCTTGTGCCACGATCTCATCGTCACAGGCCTCGGACGGCAGATCGAGATCGAACCTCAACTTCGATGCGACAGACTTCCCGTCCCGGGTGACGCTGAATTGTTCCATCTGCTCCGCCGCTTGCATGGCCTCGTCCAGATCATCATTCTCCTCGGCCCCTCTGTCGACCTTGGCAAACTCTCCCCAGCTAAGAATATTCTCCATACGGATGGTGATCAATCCCCCATCCGCTTCGGGCATCTCCCTGCGCTCTCCACGACGACTGCGCCCATCGTCCAGTGCCTTCGATTCACCGGCAGACCCATTCTCCTGATCACCGGCATCACCCCCCTGAACCCATCCGGGGGGAGACGGATGCAACCACAATGGTACCGGCCAGGGCGCGCGGCCGGCTGGCGGCAGATGCGGCATGCTGCCAGGGTTGATGAGTGCGCCCCTGATGGCCTGCTCCTGTGCCGCTTCATCCTCCCGCATTTTTTCCGGATCCGGACGTTGGGCCAGGTGTGCGGCCTGCAAGCGTTCGTATCGCGCCACCATGCCCGGATATCTTTCCAGCGCCCGCTTCGTCAACTGCTGGTTCTTCAGCAACCAGGGGCCTCTTTCACCCTGATCACAGGCGGCCAATGCCGCCAGCCAGAAATAGAGATCCCGGTTCAATGAGTGCTGGGGAAAGAGATCGATGACTTCCGGTAAGCGCAAGGCATGTTCGTCACGCCAGGCCAGCTCTATCCGCGTTGCACTGCCCGCCACACGCTGCAACATGCCCCGTCTGGCATGGTGTTCGGTGGCCCCGGCAGCTTCGACCCGCAGTCCGCCGTCACCGCCAAAGGCGCGAAACAGAATACCCAGGGTATGGTTGAGATCGGTCAGACGCGCCGCAGCCTGCGGATAACGGTCCTGTGCCAGGCGGGTGATCAGTCGGTGCCAGAGTTCGCCGATCCTCTCTTCCATCGCCTAGCCTCCGGTTGACTCGATCGGGTTGATGATCATCAGGCCATACCCCGGCACGCCTCGGGCAATACCCGGCCGATAAGTGGGTAACGGAAACATTTACCCGCCATCGCCTTGGCGAGGCCCAGCATGCCGATGAGGATCAGGCTGGAGTGGCAGACCGTGAAGTAGATGATGACCACCATCCAGGTATAGGCGCCGTCATAACCGCCAAGCAGGAGAATAACCAGATTGACAATCACCAACAGCACCCCTGCCCAGAGAGAGGCCGAGACGGTTTGGTCAAGGTGTGATCGTGCAAGGGGTGGTAAGGATTTTGACTGCTTGAAATAGATGACCATCAGTATGACAAACGCGATACCCGGTATCAGCAGCAGATTTGCCAGATAGAGAGATTCCGCGGTGACAGCCATGCCTGTGCCCGGCGGATCCTGGGGAAAATTGTCACTGCCCGATTGTGGCATAGACGACCTCCATCAAGGCTGCCGCGGTTTCCAGGTCATCAGTCAACGGTTCCACCAGGGCGGCACGGCAGGCCTCGACAGGCTGGTACCCGCCCAGTATCAACGTGGCCGCGTATACCAGCAGTCTGGTAGAGGCCGCCTCCTCCAGGTCGTGATCCTTGAGGGCCCGCATGGCGTTTGCCAGACGTACCAGTTGCCGGGCCATGTCGCTCTCGATGCCGGTCTCGCCAATTAGGATTTCATGTTCCAGCTCCGGTGACGGAAACTCGAACCGGAGTGCCACGAAACGCTGCTTGGTACTCGGCTTCATGCCTTTCAGCAGGTTCTGATAACCGGGGTTATAGGAGACAACCAGCATGAAATCCGGCGGCGCCTTGAGGATCTCCCCGGTCCGTTCCAGGGGCAGGATACGCCGATCGTCGGTCAGCGGATGGAGCACCACGGTGGTATCCTTTCTCGCCTCGACCACTTCATCCAGGTAGCAGATAGCCCCCTCCCTCACCGCCCGGGTCAGCGGGCCATCCGACCAGTAGGTGCCGTCCTCCCCGATCAGATGCCGCCCCACCAGGTCCGCCGCACTCAGGTCATCGTGACAGGCCACCGTGTAGACAGGCCGGTCGAGTTTGGCCGCCATATAGTTGATAAAGCGGGTTTTGCCACAACCGGTCGGGCCCTTGATCAGCAACGGCAACTGATGTTTAAAGGCATAGTCGAAGAGTTCGATCTCCTGTGCCTGGGGCTTATAGAACGGGAGTGACGGGTCAATATTCCGAGTGGTCACTACTACAGGTTTTTCCATCGATATTTCCTCATCCGACAAGAGTAAAGGCGACACCGATCAAACCACCGGGAAGAAACAACCAAAGACTGATCGGCCAGCGCCAAAAGCCCTTGATCTGTTTCAGACCCATAAAGTAGTCACCCACCATCTGCCCCTTTATCAGAGCAAAAGCCAATACTGTCAGCGAAACACCCAGCCCACCCAGGCCATATCGACCAATCAGGTAGGTTGCCAGTGTCATGCACATCATGATCAGCCAGACCCAGGTACAGGCACGGATACCAAAAACGGTGCGTCTAATCATTGCCGTTCATCTCATGATGTAGACCAGGGGAAACAGGATCAGCCAGACCAGGTCGACCATGTGCCAATAAGAGGCGCCTGTTTCAACCCCTGTATGTTCCCTGTCGCTGTACCCTCCCCTGTTGGCCTTCACCGCCACAGCGGCAAGGATCACCATGCCCATGATGACATGCATGAAATGAAAAAAGGTCAGTGACAGATAGAACATATAGAAAGTGTTTGTGCTCAGCCTGATACCCGCATCGATATGGTGGACATACTCATGCCCCTTCACCATCAGGAAGAGCACCCCCATGACCAATGCCGCCAACAGCCAACGTACACACCCGCTACTGTCATCTTCACGAATGGAAGCCACCGCCCTGACAACGAAATAGCTGCTGGTGATCAAGGCGAATGTGTTGATCAGCGCCGCATCGCTGTCCAGGGTGTCCTGGTAGTGGTTGAACATTTCCACATTCTGCATACGGGTAAATGCGTAAGCCGCGAAAAACGCGGCAAATGCAGCCAGTTCAGCCAGTATGAAGACCCATATCGCCAAATCTCCCGGAGGATATCGATTCGATTCGATTGTTGCCTGGGCCTGCACCTGCCTCAGTGCTCCTATAAAAAATTCACCTTCCCAATGCTAAAACAGGAGCGATTCTTCACCTTGATGAATATCAAGCTGTGTATGGGGTTTGGCTGGGCTTTACTTCAGTAGAGAAACAGTCATTTGATCCTTGTCAAAGCGCTATCGCCGGACGGAAGGACAATGAGCCAACACACTATCCAAAGGTCCAAGCGGATTCCGTTTCCGATATCAATCCTCTCATGCCTGATCCCATAGCGCCCACAGCACAGGCAGTCATACCGGCAAAACACCATATACCCGGCAATATGGCTATCTGGGTAGGGATTCTCTCGGAAATGACCGAGTTCGCGTTGATGTTCATCGTCTATTTCCTCGCCAAGGTCCACAATCCCGAGTTTTTCGCCGCAGGACCCCTGCAGCTGAATACCACCGCAGGTGTCCTGAATACCCTGGTGCTGCTCTCCAGCAGCTATTTCGTCATCAAGGCGATCAAATCGATCAGGATCGGCCAGGTCGATATGTGCCAGCGCTGGCTCTGGTCGGCCGTCGCCATGGGAGTGCTCTACCTGATCATCAAGTTCTACGAGTATCATTGGAACAGCGAACGGGGCCTGGCCACCGACACCGATATCTTCTTTACCGTCTACTACTACACCACCTTCAACCATCTGCTCCATGTCGGCTGGGGGAGCGGCGCCATTTTATGGGCTATTATGGGGATAAGGATGGGTGGAATAACCCAGCATAATCACAGCGGCCTGGAGGCCGTCGCCGTCTACTGGCATATGATCGATCTGGCGTGGATCGTCATATTCCCCTTGCTATACGTATTGCGTTGATTGGAGACGACAGTTGTTCGATACCAAATCCGTTGATTTCATTTGGCTGGTGTTGATGGGGTTGACCCTGCTCAGCGCGGCGATTGCCGAGTCACCTGATCAGGGGCTGGTGTTGATTCTGGTGATCACCTTCACCGTAGCCTACAAGGGGCGCATGATTGTCGATCACTTTATGGAACTTAAAGATGCCAATCGGTTGTTGCGTAATAGCATGCGGGTCTACTTTTATGTAATTCCGGCCATGATTGTGGTGGTCTATCTCTTTCCGGAACTTATTGCCCGGCTTACCACGTTGCAATAGTCGTACTGATTGAGGATAGCCGCAACCAACATCAGTACATCTGATCATAACCTGGCGCATCGCCTGAAATATCATCATCTGTCTCGATCAAATATCTCTTTATCAGCTGAGACTCACAGAAATTTAACAGTTGTTTTAACAAGACCCTCTGTCTCGTTATCATTATTTATGTACGGCTAAGATTTAAGAAAGAGCTGCACGGTGTCTGCATGCACACCATCATACTTCATGGCTGCAGCACCTTCTTCGCTTGCCATAAGTTCATTAAATTTTTCCATATCGAGAATATTAGCGGATAAACCTACCTTGTTGGGATCTTCTACACTTACAAATGTCTCAATGTCTTCTAAAACGCCCTTAAATATCTCCTCTCGTTTAGGTGAATTTAACCAATGGTCTACATCATCAACTGTATGAAATACAAGTGCTTTAGGCATAGTATATCTCCTTCATATTAGTGATTATTTATTGAAATCTAGTTTAATTGAGTCGTTTCATTCGTAGAAGAATAAAGACACATAACGCCTTTTAACTAAGAAACTTCTGATGATTCCTCTTTCCGTCATCCCGGCGCATGCCGGGATCCAGGAAAATCAAGCGCATAGATTCCGGCATTCGCCGAAATGACGGATCAATCAGCCCTTCCCTAATCAGCTTTAAAACCCACACTGTTATGTGTCCCATCACAAAACGGTTTGTTTTTCGAAGCACCACAACGACACAGGGCCACTTTATCACCCTGCCAGGCGCTGCGGCCGCTGCCGGCTTTAATTGTGACATTTCCCGACAACATGAGCGGACCATCCTTTAATGGGGCGACTTTTAATTTTCCGCCGGTTTCCTTCAATGGCTCGCCGGTCTCCCCTACCGCACCATAGTCTTTAAATTGACCATCATGACTATTGTCACAAAACGGCTTGTTTTTTGACAAACCACAGCGGCATAATGCCGCCCGAAATTGAACACCAGGCATATCACCAGGTGATTGCTCTATTGCCAGATTACCCTTCAAAAAATAGGGGCCCTGGTAAATAACGGTCACAGTGTTTTCTGATGCTGCGGCTTCGGTTATCTGGCCATCCTTGTTTTTGTAAACCAGTGCACCACTTGGGCATCGTTCCACGATTTCCTTAACTTCGGTAGGGGATGAAAGATCGGGTTGGCACCAGGGATCTCTTCCTGCGACAAAAAGCTCCCCTTTCGAATATCCGCATTCACCGATGTGAATGCAGAGTCTTCCGTCCCATTCAACATCGATTTGCTTACCAGGATAGAGAAAAACCTGTTTCTTACCCATCCTATCCTCCATCTGTTATTCAATAAAAGGCCGGATCCATTATCGGTACTTGGCGGATGTAATGAATTGGCCGAAGGACTCACACCAGACAATGACACTAGTGTAGTTTCCCGGATCGATACCTGGCGGAACGTCTACAATGAAATTCTCGAAGGTCTTGACGTCTCCCACACGAACCATATCGGCCTTCAGACGATTGAAGTCTGACTCGGTCTCAACGAATTCCGGGGAGAGATAGAGCTTGTAATCCGGGCCAGGGGCAAGCTTCCCCATCAGCGTGATGGATTCGGCACCCACCGAGACCCTGCCCTCCCCCCAATGCAGTGCGTCGCTGTCTTTAAGATCTCTCTTGAATGCCGCAGTATAGCGGGCAGTGGAGGACATTGCCGTTATCTCGGATTCACTGGGCGCAGGCGGCGCTGTAAGAATGGGCAGCGCGTAGATTCCAATGCCGAACCCTACCGCGCCCACAAGGCCGTGGGTTGCAACGAGCAATACCAGTGTGCGAAATTTCATTCTCTCTCCACGACTATGTGCCTGCTACGCTTGGCAGTCAGACGAACACCCCGCCCGTCTGCTTATTTATAGCAAGACTTCAGCTGAATTGGCCAAAAGACACAAATTTGGTGAGTCAATAGGCTGTCTCTAGTTATGTTTTACATATGCCTTGTGACTGAAACAATCGATCTGCGCCATCTCGCTGATACCCCCTGTCCCGCAGGATCGCTACCGCGTAGCTGCTGATCGCCAGCTTGGTCGACACATAAGATCCGTAGAACCCCATGTGGCCGTCTGACGTGGTGATCTGCGTACCCTGAGTGAGGCGTTTCCTACAAACCCTTTAATTGGCGGGTCATGGTACTGTAACCGGATGATCATAGAATCCCAACTGGCTGGATGTGGAGGACGTCATGGCAACAGAGATCCGTTTCGGTGCCTTCGTAAGAGAGATAACAATCCAACAGGACCGAATCCCCTACAGTAACCTGACGCCCAAGATGCTCATGGATGCCGAAGGTAACGAACTGCCCTACCGCGCACCGAAAATCCAATTACGTCTTATCGACATCTATCGCCTTATCAGGCCCTATCTCAATGTGCGCCTGATGGAACAGATCCGTGCGGTGATACCGCTGGCGGCCTATCTGGTCCTGTTTCAGTTGTTCATCCTACACCAGGACATTGCCGATGCCGGGCTGATCACCGGCGGACTGGTTGCGGTGATCATCGGCCTGATGTTCTTCATGGAGGGGCTGAAGGTTGGCCTGATGCCCTTCGGCGAGACCCTTGGGATCACCCTGCCGGCGAAGGCCCCCCTCAATCTTGTATTGGTGATCGCCTTCCTTCTGGGTATAGGTGTGACCTTCGCTGAACCCGCGATTGGGGCCTTGAAGGCCGCCGGGGCGATCGTGCGCGTCGAGTCCGCCCCCTACCTCTATGCGCTGCTCAACGATTGGGCCGAGGTACTGGTGCTTGGTGTCGGTATCGGTGTCGGATCCGCGGCGGTGCTGGGCACCCTGCGCTTCCTCTACGGCTGGAGCCTTAAACCGCTGATCTACCTCACCCTGTTGCCCACCATCGGTCTCACCGGGTATATCCTCATGGATCCGGAGTTGAGCAAGACCCTCGGTCTGGCCTGGGACTGCGGCGCGGTCACCACCGGCCCGGTCACCGTACCGCTGGTGCTGTCGCTGGGTATCGGCATCGCCGCCTCGGCGGGTAAGGGACAGTCGTCACTCTCCGGTTTCGGCATCGTTACCCTGGCCTCGCTGTTCCCCATTATCTGCGTGGAGCTGTTGGCGGTCTATGTCTCCCTGGTGAGCAGCCCGCAGGAGATCATTGCCGCCGCCAACAGCGCGGCCGCGGTCAGCACCGACCCGGCCTGGCATCAACAGACCCCCTGGGTGGAGATCATCGGCGGTCTGCGCGCCATCGTACCGCTGGTGATCTTTCTCTATCTAGTGATGAAGCTTGTGCTCAACGAGCGCCTGGCCCAGCCCGGTAATATCGCCTATGGCATCACCCTGTCGGTGCTCGGCATGATCATCTTCAATCTGGGCCTGACCTATGGCCTGGCGAAGCTCGGCGGCCAGTCCGGCGGCCTGGTGCCCGCATCTTTCACCGACATCGCCGCTGTCGACGGGGATCCGTTGTATGGGCTTGCACTCGGCCTCAGCATCGCTTTCATCTTTGCCTGGCTGCTGGGCTTCGGCGCTACCCTGGCCGAACCCGCGCTCAACGCCCTGGGGCTCACCGTGGAAAACCTCACCAACGGCGCCTTCCGCAAGCGGGTGCTGATGTACGCGGTCTCATTGGGCGTCGCCTTCGGTATCGCGCTTGGCGTGGCCAAGATCGTCTACGGCTTTTCCATCGCCTGGCTGCTGATTCCAGGTTACCTGCTGGCGATTGCCATGACTCATTTCTCCACCGAAGAGTTCGTCAATATCGCCTGGGACAGTGCGGGTGTGACTACCGGTCCGGTCACGGTGCCACTGGTGCTGGCGATGGGCCTGGGGTTTGGTAACGCGATGAACGCGATCGAAGGCTTTGGCATTCTTTCGATGGCCTCGATCTGCCCGATCCTCTCGGTGCTTGGCACCGGCCTGTGGATTCGCTGGAAAGTCCGGAACAAGCATCGCCGTTACGACCGGGAGATGCAACTGCAAGAGCCGCAGGAGGCTAACGCATGAGTACCAGAGAGATCGTCGTCCTCACCGACGTGGCCCTGATCACCGCCAGCGTGCAGCGCGGCATGGCGGACGACATCGTCAAGGCCGCTCAGGAGGCGGGTGCCCAGGGTGCCAGCATCCACTACGCACACGGTCGTGGGGTGCGCGAGCGTCTTGGCGTCTGGGGCCTGACGTTGGAGGCGGAGAAGGAGGTGATCAATATCGTGGTCTCGAGCGACCAGGTAGACCGGGTGTTCGAGAAGATGTATCTCGCCGGCAAGATGGACACCCCGGGAATGGGGTTTATGTGGGTGACGCCGCTGGAGAAGGCCGCCACCTTCGTGCCACCGGAAATTGTCGATCGGCTCACCGCCCACAAGGCCAACAACCGGCACTGATCGAGCAGAGATGGTACGGATGTTGTCAGCGATGCAACAGCAGAAGGTCATCACATGTGTCCTGCCCAAGGGCAAGGCCGGTCCGGTACTCGAAGTGCTTGCCAGAGAACGCAGGCTTACCTCGGTGGATATCCATTTCGCACGGGGTGTCGGGCGTATTACCCCGCTGCGTCACCGCGGAATCGGCGAGACTTCCGAACGTGAAGTGCTTACAGTCGCAGTTGCCGCCGCCGAGGCGGACGAGATGTTCGAGTATATCCACGAACTCGCAGAGATCGACCGTCCCCATGGCGGCCTGATGTACATGCATGATCTGCAAGTCTCCACCGGATTCAACCTGCCGACCGACTTGAACGAGGAGGAGTAATCGCTAATCCGACTCTAAACACCGAGCAGAAGATCTAATCTCGACACTGCAGCGTGGTCGGTTGAGGTTGAGTTGTAGTGTAAGGGCAAACGGGAACACCTATTATTTTTTGTATTATCAATAATATATTTTTCTATTTTAAAGTATTAATTAAATAAACATTTATTGGGTGTCCCCTATTCTTCTATTCTTACTCCACGAATATACACATGCTACGTCCAGCAATTGTATGAATCAGTTACGATCGAGGAAGGTTGTTAACGCTCATATTAAATGCACGACATCCTACATTCATTCCTCATGCAGATCTGAAGTGTCGGCAAATATCAGGTATTCATGGATACTTCGCCCCGCCATCTTGAACACATTGGCAAAGGGAACGCTTAACTCGCTTCCACTCCGACGCGTATATGTAACAAGGCCATGACAAACAATCACCCCATCAGCACTCCATACGTCTTCGATTTTATGTTCAATTCCAAGAATCGATTCGAAGAATGCCGCTACATATTCTTCCACTTTGGCCTTCCCAACAACTGGCTGTTGGTTTCCGAATCTAAAAATGCAGTCATCCGTCAAATGCTCTGCAAATGCGTTAGCATTTTTTTTATCTATCGCCCCAAATAATTCTTCAATCATTTTCCTGACTCCAATGCGCCGTATTCATTGTTATTAACGAGCGCCCCTGTCTCTTTATCCATTTCCAGCCTAATATTTCTCAAATTCCTGATCAACGGCCATTATTTGTGGGTTCTTTCAGAAATCGATCGATATGGGACTTAAATTTTCAATATAGTTGATCATAACCTGGCGCATCGCCTGAGATATCATCCTTCGTAAGGACATAGCCTCGATCACCCGTGTGCACGGCTCTTAGTGAAGCCGCCAAAGACGCATCCAGGTAATAGCTGTACATCTCAATGGTGTTCACACCCAGCATCCTTTTGTGAACCTCCCTGCCCGTATGATCCAGAAACAGCAGCGTTGGCGTCACCCAGACCCTATAAGAGTCCGCAATTGCACCAGGCGACACCGAAGCGCCTTTAAAGTCGCGGATATTTTCATCTGAGTCAAGGAGGATCTCCGTGATGACAACCTTGTCTTCGTAATCGCCGCTGATCCGCATGGGGTGGATAATCTCCTGCTTCAAGCGCACACAGAAAGGACAATGGTGCTGAGAGATGAGCCACTCGGATATACGCCACTCCGGGGCCGCCTGCCCCTCCACCGCAACCACCTGCCCTGTCATCAGGATAAATAGAAAACCCAGGGCGCGTAGTCTCATCATGTGATTCATCCATGTGTGAATGCGTAGAAGTGGGACTGTTGGGAATACGAATTGTTCCAGGCATGCATGGCCACTGACCGCCGGATGTAACGCCCATGCCAGTGTTGAGTCGTAGAGTTGTAGCCTTGGCCGGTATTATTCGAACGACTTTTCCTCCACCCTCAGGAAGACATGGGCGATAACCCGCCCCAGTTCATCGAAGTTGTACCAGTCGCTGTAAGCGCTCAGCTCTTTCTTGATCGGCTCGACCATTTCGTAATCGCTCATGCCCTGATCGTAGTAGCGCTGCACCGCATTCAGCAGGTTTTGCAGAAACAGCAGTTGCTGCTCGACAATTTTACGCCCGCCACTCTGCCCATGTCCCGGAAGGTACCAGCGGCTGTTCGTCTTGAGGGCAAACTCGACGGCATGTATCTGGCCGAAGATGTCGCTGTCTCCGGGCCTCGCCGATTGAATGCGTTTGTTGGTCACGATGTCGCCAGTGAACAATGCGCTGTCAGCCGGTAGCTCAATCATGATGTCATTATCGCTGTGTGCCTTGCCGGTGTGGTGGATACGGAAGGAGAGTTCACCGATAGGGATCACTTCCCCGCCCTGCAGGCCAATGTCGGGTCCGATAACCCTGGTCCCGTCGGTAGCGCCTGCAGTTAACCGGCTGAACAAGGCTATCCACTCCTCGCCGGCCCCTGCTTCGACCTGTTCAAGCATGCGTTGATGGGCATAGATACGCGCCTGCGGATAGGATTCGCGTATCGCCTGATTGCCGAGCCAGTGATCCCCGTGCACATGGGTGTTGAACACGGCGACAACCGGTTTACCGGTTATCTTGCGAATGCTTTGCAGCAGCCTGCGTCCGATCTGCACGCTGCTGCCCGGGTCAACCACCACCACACCGTCGCGGGTCAGGATGAAACCGGGGTTATTCATAAAGCCGGCGGTTTGGGGATTCGGGAATGCCTGAGGGCCATGTACAATGTAGACGTGCTCAGAGATTTTTCTAGCCGCAAGCTCCCCGTTTTCCGGTAGCGATGTGGGTGGGTGTGCCAGTACGCTACTGCACAACGTCATGCCCAGCAGCAGTCGACAGTACCAGGTCATCATTGTGGTGCTTCCGCGCTTATTTCCGGGTGCTCCGACTCCGTGAAACTGATCGGGGCATAGGCGTTTGTATCGACCTGCAATGTGAAGATATCCGGACGTGAATAGTGACCGACAA
Source organism: gamma proteobacterium symbiont of Ctena orbiculata (assembly GCA_003094555.1). Classification (GTDB taxonomy): domain Bacteria; phylum Pseudomonadota; class Gammaproteobacteria; order Chromatiales; family Chromatiaceae; genus Thiodiazotropha. The sequence goes on along the minus strand of NATW01000094.1, from coordinate 4,845 downwards.
TGTCCAGCGTTCTACGCGCCATGGCTGCACGTTCGGTGTCGATTTCGGCATATAGAATACCCTCCTCGTTGCGAAGCGGACCGGCGACCAGCTCGCCGCCGGGTGCGATGATCGCCGAGTCGCCACCGTTGACCCATTCATCGGCATCGGGATAGAGGGTGGCACGCGCTTCCAGGTTGTCCGGCATGTCAGAGGCATGCAGCAGGTTGCCGCTGTTGATCACCCAGCAGCCGGCTTCGCGGGCAATGTGCCGCATGCTGCCGAGCCAGTCGTCACCACTGTCGTAGGTCGGCGCGATATAGATATCGATGCCTTGCGCGTACAAGGCGTATCGGCTCAGCGGCATGTAGCTTTCCCAGCAGATCAGGGTGCCGATACGACCGACCGGTGTATCGACAACCCGCAGACCCGAGGCGTCACCCGCACCCCAGACCATGCGCTCCGGATTAGTGGGCATAAGCTTGCGGTGCCGGTTCATCAGACTGCCGTCCGGGCCGATCACCACCACGGTGTTGTAGAGGGTTGCGCGACTGGAACTGTGGTCGCGTTCGTGCATGCCGCACACCACAGTCACATGATGTTTCCGCGCCGCTTGATAGAGAGGGTCGAGCTGATCGCTTTCCAGATCGACGGCATTCTCGAGCAGGCGCTTATGCAGCGCTTCGTTGGTGCCCCAGTCGCTGCCGGGGCGCAGGCGCCAGATCCACGCCGGGTATCCGGGAATGAAAGCCTCGGTGAAGACGATCATCTCGGCACCCTGCGAAGCTGCCTGGTCTAGCAGTTCGACGGCAAGGGCAATGGTGGCATCGCGATTCAATACGACGGGTGATTTCTGCACGACAGCTACTTTGTTCATGGAAACGCTCCAATAATGGATTGAGACGCACTATTGCGCTGTCGTGGCATCCAGCAGTCCTTTGACCTCTTCCACCCGATCCGCCGGAAAACCGCTCAGTTCGGCATGTTGCAGTATGATGTCGGCATTTGGCGCGATATAGACGCAATAGAACTTATTTTGTGTAAGATAGCTGTGAACCCATTGAATCTGTTCGCCCAGCTTGTCGATGACCTCGTTGGACATGCGGGCGCCGCCTTGACGCTCTTCGTGGCTCATATCGCCAACACCGGGGATCTCGCGTTCAATCATGAATTTAGGCATATCTGAATCCTCATAAAAATTGATGTTGAATGGCCATTGGTGAAGCCCGCCGGCCTGTGCTGTAATCGTCGTAGCACGGACGATAAAAAACCTGCAGAAAGCACTAAGTTTTTCCTAAGAAAATAAAACACGAGCGAAAATATAGGCTTATGCCAACCAAAACCATCGTGAGTCGGCTTGAATTCGGATCGGGATCGGCTCAATGCCGGAATTGAACGGTGGCCCGAAGGCACCCATACGCATCGGCTCATGGTGGTTTCATCCGGAGCTCAATCGTCTTCGGGACGGCAATTCGGTCATCCACCTGGAACCCAAGGCGGCATTGGCGTTGATGCTCCTGGTTGAGCGCGCCGGCGTACCGGTGACCCGCCAGGAACTGCTCGACTCTGTGTGGAAAGACGTGGTGGTGAGCGATGATGCACTCACCCAGGTGATCATCAAGTTGCGCAAGGCCTTGGGCGACAGTTCTCGCGACCCGCATTACATCAAGACGATACCCAAACGGGGCTACTGTCTGCTGGCGGATGTGCAGACAGGGACCGGTTCCGCTGACACCCTAAACGAGCAACCCAGGCAGGGTCTGCCGGGGACAAACCGCTACCTGGTGCCGGGGATGGCGATATTGGCTATCGTTCTGGCTGCATCCATGCTCGGATACCTGTTTATCGACGACCCGTCACCGGCCTACAGAGGCCCGGTCGAGGTCGCCGTCACCGAAGGCGCGACCCTGACGATCATGCCGTTCGAGGCAATTTCCGAGAACGAGCGCGAGCGGCGCTTCGCCAGGGGGATGCGCGCCGATCTGATCACGGACCTCTCCGGCCTGCCTGATCTGACAGTCATCAACCCGTCAATCAGCAAGGCGGTGCCGGTTGCGGCCCGCTACCAGGTCTACGGCAACGTACAGCAGGTCGGTGAGCTTATCAGCGTGCATATACGCTTGGTGGAAACGGCGTCTCAACGGCAGTTGTGGTCACAGCGCTATGAACGCGCACTGGATGATATCTTCCAGGTTCAGCATTCGATCAGCCGCGATGTGGTGGATCAACTCACTCTCGAAGTCCCTGCCGCGAACCTGGAGCGCCTGGCCAGTCGTTATACACCGAACCTGCTGGCTTACGAGGATTTCTTGCGTGGCCAGGCTGACTTGTTGCTGCGCGAACGCGAGGCGAACACCACGGCGCGCCACTGGTACCGCCAGGCCATCCAACATGATCCGAACTTTGCCCGCGCCTTTGCCGGCCTGGCCCTGAGTTATGCGGCCGATTTCCGCAATCATTGGACCGATGACGGAGAGAAGGCTTTGCGGCAGGCCCAGGAGATGGCGCAGACCGGTGCGCAGATCGATCCGGAGATCGCCGAGGTCTATTGGGTCCTTGGCTATGTCACGGCACAATTCAAACAGCACGAAGAGGCGCTGGCGCATCTGCAGCGGGCGTTGGAGGTCGATCACTCCTATGCCGATGCCTATGCCCTCATGGGTGGCATAAACACCTACCTTGGCAGACCCGATTTCACTATCGGCCAGCTGCGTAGCGCCCTTCGTCTCAACCAGAATGCCGGATACCTCTACTATCTGATTCTAGGACGGGCCTACTACTTCATGGGCAAATACGAGCAGGCACTGATCAACCTGAACGAATCCCTGGCACGCAATCCGACCCATCTTGAAACACATATCTACCTGCTGGCAACAGCGGTGGCACAGCAGGATACCGACACGGCGGATTGGGAAATCGAAGAGATTCGAATCATCGAGCCAGGGTTCGAGGGAAACAGGTGGCTGGAGACTTATCCGATGACCGACGAGGACCAGCGTAAGATGCTGGCGGATGTTTTGGCTCGTGTGGAATCTTAAATCTGATTGAAGTGGGTCAGAGTGGAATGATGCTTACTTAAACCGTCACCATCAAACATTCTGGATCCCGGTCTGCGCCGGGATATGACGGTAGTAATAAAGTGGGTCAGAGAACAATTAACTCTAGTATTAGGAACAATTGCTCTCTGACGCGGTTTTTCCGTATTCTTCCTACACACAGTACCCAGCTGTGTCACCGTCGGGGCAGAGATCATATGAGTGCTTGATCCCATCGAAGAGAACGACCGGGGATTCGGTCTGGTGGCCGAATATGAAATACCGCTGGAGGATGAAGAGGCAAGCGTGTTGGTTGTCGGGCCACTCTTCCAGGTCGAGAGGAAGAAATAGTGGAGCATCATCAATCTCTATCTGGTGAAACACCTGGGTGGCGAGCGCCCACGAGACGAGAAGGTCGACTTCGCCTATGCGACCCAATTCGGCCGTATCCTGAATCAGGATTGGCAGCTTGCCCTGGAGGCCTATGGTACGGTGGATCGGCTTGGTGATTCAGGCAGTCCGGGTGAGGAGGCTGAATTGTTCGGTGATCACGATCAGCATCGGCTGGGGCCTGTGTTCTATTACACCGGGGGTTTCGGAGGCGGTGCGTCCGATGATGACTCGTCCGTCTCGATTGGCGTGGGGGTGTTGGTTGGGGTGAATGACGATACGCCTGATACGACGTTGAAGTGGTCTGTTGAGGTTGAGTTCTAGCGCAAGGGAAAACGGTGACGCCCGTTAATTGCTCCCTTTATTCGATAGGCGATAACATTATCGGATCATTCATTTTTCGAGCAAGGGTTTTCAATTCGTTTACTATCATGTCTCGTTCATCATATCTCCGGCCTTTCATGTTGATTGCTTTCATAAGATGTACCTTGACTCGGGTAGGTCGAACCCGAAGAGAGCCATACGGCATCGCATCCCAAACCTTTTCGTAGAAAACCGGTACGATATGGCCCTGAGTATTCAACGCCATCACTACCGGACCCTTTTTGTAAGGCAGAATCTGACGATCGGCGGAACGTCTCCCTTCAATTGAAATATAAACGTTGCCGCCTTTGGATAGATATGACTCCATTCGCTTCACGGCTCGAATGGCTTGGCTTGGCCACTGACGGATGATTACAAAACTATGTATCATGATCATCCACCCATAAAATGGAAGCAGAGCAAACTCAATATTCGAGATGCCGATCAATGGACGAGGTAGTGACAATAGTCCAACTGCGCCATCTAAAAGGCTGGTTTGATTGAGCAGGGTTAAGACGCAGTTTTTGTATTTGAAGTCAGGTCCGTTCTCGTCCTCAATTTCAATTTTCACACCCAGTGTACGCAATGCGAAAGCGTTAAACCAGGTGGAAATACCCGCAGCACGTTTCAAGTTGAAGAGAGCAGTCAAACATGCCCAGATGCTTACCGGGACGACCAAGACAGCCAGCAGGAGAATTTTGAAGAAATAGGCCATTGATTGTCGATAGCAGGTAATAACACTGAAAAGTGTGGATCACATGCTATTCATACAAGTCAATAACACTCAAATCGTCAAGAAAAACGTTGACCGGTAATTGTCAGAAAATTTCTAATATTGGGGCGTCAGTTAATTGCTTTTTGAAAATCAATCACAACATCCAAAGCCCCCCACTTTCTCTTGCCGCACAAAAAAACCGAACGGTTTGATGTGATCTCACCGTCCGGTCAGGGGGTTGCTTCAGTTGGTCGTAATTCGTTATCCGGCCGCGGCCTCCACCGCACCGCGCTGTTCACCCTGGGGCTCCATCGCCGGCATCTCCGAGGCCCGCTTCTCGCCCGGAATGAAGAAGCTCCAGAT
>NATW01000093.1 GCA_003094555.1 gamma proteobacterium symbiont of Ctena orbiculata | reverse complement strand
CTGCGTCTCCTGGCGGGTGTGCCTGGCAATGCCCAGGAGGATGCGGGAAAAACCGTTTGTGCCTGTTTTGGGGTCGGTCGCAATACCCTCATTCATGGCATTCGAGCGCAGGGGCTGAATACGACTCAGGCGATCGGTGAACAGCTCAAGGCGGGAACCAACTGTGGTTCATGCCTATGCGAAATCAAGGCATTGATTGAGGAGCAGGTGCACGAACCTGTGTGTAAAGCGAATTAACCATTGTTTCTAATAATGTTGTCAAACCAGGAGTCTTAGTATGTCCCCTGATGAGATTATGACAGTCAAACAGAGCTGGGCAAAAGTCGTCCCTATCTCCGAGCAGGCCGCCGATCTGTTCTATACGCGGCTGTTTGAGGTCTATCCGGAAGTAAAGCCCTACTTCAAGGGCGACATGCAGGCACAGGGAAGGAAGCTGATGAATATGATCGATATGGCAGTCAACAGTCTGGACGATCTTGAACCTATGCTTGAGGCGATTCGGGACTCCGGCAAACGTCATGCAGGTTATGGTGTAAAGACGGAAGATTATGACAAGGTCGCAGATGCATTGCTTTGGACTTTGGAGCAAGGACTTGGCGAGGCCTTTACAGACGATGTGAGACAGGCCTGGGTAACGACATATACTGCGTTGTCTTCGGTGATGAAGTTGGGGGCTGCGGATATCCGTTAGCAGGTAATCCCATCCATCCGCCAATCAAGGCTGAATGGCGCGGTCTTGATTCACGCCAGAGAGGGTATGCCGCCACAGTCCTAAAATTGGAAGTAGATAAATACCTGAGGGGTGAGCGGCGGAAAGATGATCAACATAAAGATGAAGTAGCTGTAAATTACTGCCTGTACCAACCAGTGGGTTTTCAAAACATAGAGCATGTCCCCGGATCGCTCGATGATCAATTCCAGGATGATTATAGGCAGTACGAAAAAAACCAGCATGCCGAGTGAATAGAGAGAAAATTCGGTCATGGAGAAACTATGGAACAGCTGGCCGAACATGGATACCGCCTGCGACAGATTTTCAGCGCGGAACAGCAGCCAGGTGATGCATACCAGGTGGAAGAAGATGATTGCGGCGATGACTTTGCCGGCAATGCCGGGGATATGAAATTTTTTGGTCGCATCTTCCAGTGCATGGTAAACGACCAGGATGAAGCCGTGCGCCAGACCCCATACGGCAAAAGTCCAGTTGGCGCCATGCCACAAACCACCCAGAAACATGGTCAATACAAGATTTTTAAAAGTGTTGAAGACCCCGTGACGGTTACCTCCCAGTGGTATGTAGAGATAGTCTCTCAGCCAGGAGGATAGGGTGATATGCCAGCGCCGCCAGAATTCACTGGGTGTCCTGGAGAAATAGGGCATGCGAAAGTTCCACGACAGATTGATTCCCAACCACTTGGCTATACCTTGGGCAATAGATGAATAGCCGGAAAAATCACCATAAATCTGAAATGCAAACGCATATACGCCAATCAGGATTTCAGTTCCATTCAAGTCGCTGACCGGGGTGGCGAACACCTGATTGACAATGGGTGCCATGTTGTCGGCAATCACCACTTTTTTGAACATACCAATCAGGATGTGATAGAGGCCCTCTGAAAAATCACCTTTTGTAAAGGTTCGACGGTTTACTATTTGCGGTAACAGGTCTTTGGAACGCTCAATCGGCCCGGCAACCAATTGGGGAAAGAATGAGACGTATACAGAGAAATCCAGGAGATTGCTGGTGGGTTTTGTTTTACCCCGGTAGACATCGATCGTGTAGGCCAATGTCTGGAAGGTATAGAAGGATATGCCGACAGGAAGAATGATGTTGAGTGTCGGCATTGATACATAGAACCCCAGCGATTCGAGCAATACGGCAAATTCCTTTGAAAAGAATCCGAAATATTTAAAGAAGCCCAATAGGCCCAAATTGCTGCAAAGCGAGAGTAGAAGCCAGCGTTGTCGTATCGGTTGTCGCGTCTCCTTGACCAGATTCTGCGCAACTATGAAATCTACAATTGTCGAGAAAGCTATCAGACTTAAGAAGCGCCAATCCCAGTAACCGTAAAAAACATAACTTGCGACCAGAAGTAAAAAGTTCTGTCCGCGATGGCCGAGACGCCAATAGATCAAAATGACAGTAGCGAAGAAAGCCCAAAAAATATAACTATTGAATAACATGCATTAAAGCCTTATACACAGCTAGTGCGGAGTTGAGCGAATCTTTGCCAAATCATCAACCAGTCTGGCTGTCAACAAGGCACTGCCAGCTTTAGTCAAATGCATTTCATCGGTAAAGAGATCATCTGTAATAAAATCAAGGTTCCGATAATCCAGCAAGGTAATATCTTTGTTTTTGACGGTATTGAGCAGTTCCGGATCTAAACTGTAGGGGTTATTGCGGACTGGCATGGCCATCAAGACAATATCCTTGCCGTATGACTTCAGCTGTTCGATGGTCAGGCTTAATTCACGGTAAGTTGTATCAGAAGCGCTTGCTGCACTATTTGTGCCGCGCAACCTGCGATTGATTTCCTGGGTTGACGTCATGTAGTGGGGAATCAGAATGCTTAGAATTTTATTGCGGATTGCTTCACGATGAGTAAATAAACGGAAAGTGGAGGCAGTTACAAATTCTCCTATTTGCGCACTGTTCATTGTCGCTTGCTCGGTGATATGTATCAGGTCTTTGTACGAGCAGAAAAAGCCACCAAGGCTTGTAGGCAGTAGTCTTGATTGATCAGCAAGCTGACCCCAGGCAAATCCAATCAACACTGTGTCAGGCTTGTTTTTCAATTCATAGATACGATTGCGCAGGATGCAGGTCCATGACCAGATGGTTGTTCCATCTGGAACGATCTTCTCGATTGTTGAATCGGCCAGGCCCTGCATGTTCAAGCCGGATTGTAGCTGGGATGCGTCGATTCCATCATTGGTCAGTGAGTTTCCCAGAATGAGTAGGCCGGGCTTGTTGCTTTTGTTTAAATTATCGGCGAGTTCAGGTATCTCCACGATATGTGCAACATTACCGGATAGCGTGCCTTCAACTGAGCGTAACAGGGTTTCGGCAGCTAACAGAATCACGAGTAATGCTATGAGGGCTTTTGCTACCGGCGGTAAATTTTTCATTGTTATAAACATACAAGCCTAACTGGAATGCAAGTCCTGGAGAAACGAAGATAAACGGCACGAAATCTAGGATGCCGCAATTTTAAACACGGACAAATTGCCTGGTGATATCTTGAATTTGATCTATATTTCGATGACAGTTGCTATTCTAACCTTTTGTTGATCTGCTCTGTGTTAAAAAATACCGGGGAAATCGATGCTAGTATACATGAGCATAATATTGGTTTTTCAGGAGTTTACCCTAGATATTGAAACACTAATAATATCAAATCATCTGGATCAATAAACTCAGAGGTGGAGTCTCGCCAGCTCACGATCCGGTGTGCCGAATTCCCATGCTTCATTGAAAATGGTTTGCATCCTATTGGCCCTGTATCGATCGTTGTAACAGGCTGTGCCGATCAGGTTTACAGCCTGTTTTCTATGCAGATAACCCAATTCATCGACCAATATGAAATTTTCTTCATAATCCATATATTCGTCGCCAGGTATACGAATTTCAATGGCGGTTGACAGGCGTTGCGCCAATTCGACCAGTTGATGTCCCTGCTGTACCACCAGGGTGTTGTCCTGTAATAGGATGCGGATGCGACTGAAACGCGAGCGTGTCGCCAACTGTTTGACGGCATCGACAAAGGGAGGCGTGTCAAAGATCTGCGGATCGAGTGTTTGAGTAAAGATCGACAGGTGGCGCTTTGCCTGCCTTAGCATGCATGTGGCATGTGCCTGGTGATCTTCAACGGTATGCAGATGGAAGAGTTCAGGGGTCTTGCCAAGCTGAGCCAGAAACAGCTCTTCAGCCATGTCCTGGTTGAATGAGAGCACCATCTTCTGATGTTCTATACCGGCCTCCATGAAGTGATCCCCGTCAGCGGTGAAACCTGCTTTGGCATAGAAGGCCTCTGCACTGGTCTGGGCATGCAGGAAGAGGCTCTGCAAGCCGATTGAGTCGGCATGTTGAATCAGGGTTAACAACAACGCCGTACCAATCCCCTGATTACGCCATTCCGGGAGTACTGCCATGCGCCCGATCTGTCCATTACCCAGCAGGCGTGCGGTTGCTATGGGGCGTTGCGCTTGATCCAATGCGAGCAGATGATAGGCCATCATATCGTCGTCATCCCACTCCATGGCCTGTGGGACACCCTGTTCCTCTACGAAAACTGGCTCCCTGACCTGGCGCAGTAACTCCCGCTCCTCGGGCCATTTCGCCTTTCTTATAGTGTAGTCACTCTGTGTCATCGCCAAATTGCAGATGTCCGTCGTTGTAGAGTCGGCACAGCAGGGAGAGATAGACCGGTTGTTCCAACCACTCCTGCAGATAGCCGAAATGGAGTACACGATAGTGGCTAAGGACCGGCAGAAAATCACCGGAGTCACTGGGTAGAGTATAGTCTTGGCCATTCACATACAAGGTGTCGTAGCCGTCATGTTCATTGCGACTGAAAGCCATGCGGGCGTAGTGGTGACGGTGGATAACAGCCTGCTCACGAAAGCGATTATGAAAGGCCTTTTCATTCAGTGGCTTCGTGCGTGGGTAGATCTGTAGATGCTCCTTTGCTTCGGTCACGAAGCGGCCAAACCAACGATCGGTTTGCCAGCCTCTATGCAGACACTCTTCAAGCAGTGCCTTGAATTCATCCAGGGAGGAGGGGAGTATCTCGCCAGGGGCGGTCTGAGGTTTCAGGGGTGGATCCCGATAGCGCTGTGGTGGCATGCGATTATCAAGCGCGGCCTCGAACCAGGCAGTCGCCATCTCATGCATCGAGGGTGCGCGAAAACCCACCGAACAGGTCATGCACTCGCCCTCGGCTATCCCCCAATGGGCCACATTGGGTGGTAGGTAGAGCATGTCCCCTGGCTCAAGCAGCCACTCCTGTTCCGCTTCGAACTCCGGCAGGATACGCAGTTCGAGGTCGGGAATGAAATCCTCCTCCGATACATCCCGGGTGTGGATTTTCCAGCGACGTCTGCCTTTGGTCTGGTACAGAAATACATCGTAGTCATCGATGTGGGGTCCGACCGAGCCTTGGTCGGTTGCGTAACTCACCATGACATCATCGAGCCGCCAGTCGGGGATAAAGCGGAAATAGTCCAGCAGCTCCGCAATCTCCGGCAGATGTTTATCCACATCCTGCACCAGCAAGGTCCAGTGGCTCTCCGGCAGATCGGCGAAGATGGCTTCATCGAATGGTCCGTAGCGGGCTTCCCAGGGTGTGGCACCATCCTTTTCAAGTACCAGGCGGGACTCGATGTTTTCATCGCATGCCATACCGGCCAGTTCATCCGCTTCGAGACCGCATTCAAAGCCGGGTAGCGGATTGTGCAGCAACAGAGGTTTGCGTTGCCAATATTCGGCAAGAAATTGTTGTGCCGATATTCCCTCGGGAAATTGCAAGTTCTGCATTAGTGTTAACAGGCCCTAGCTCATGTCAGTCATGTTCAATCCACTCTGTTGTAGTTTCAGTGGCAGAAGATTGCTATATATCGGCGCTTTGCTCCTTGGCATTACCGGTATAGTTCATCGGGGTCAGGCGCTTCAGCGCTGCCTTTGCATGCTCAGGGATATCCAGTTGATCGACAAACTGCTGCAGCTGTTCAGGTGTTATGCGCTGACCGCGTGTCAATTCTTTCAGCTTTTCGTAGGGCTTTTCGATGTCGTAACGCCGCATTACCGTCTGAATCGGTTCCGCAAGCACTTCCCAGTTCTGTGCCAGGTCGTCGAGCATGGTCTGGCCATCGGCTTCGAGCTTGTCCAGGCCCCGCTGTATCGATTGCAGGGCGATGCTGGTATGAGCCATGCCCACCCCGAGATTGCGCAACACTGTGGAATCGGTCAGGTCCCGTTGCCAGCGGGAGATGGGAAGTTTGGCGGCAAGGTGGTCGAAGATCGCGTTCGCAATACCCAGGTTGCCTTCACCATTCTCAAAATCGATAGGGTTGACCTTGTGCGGCATGGTGGATGAACCGATCTCGCCGGCGACGGTTTTTTGTTTGAAATACCCCAGGGATATGTAACTCCAGGTATCACGGCAGAAATCGATCAGTATGGTATTCATGCGCGCGACGGCATCGAACAGCTCGGCCATGTAGTCATGGGGTTCGATCTGGATTGTATAGGGATTCCAGGCGATGCCCAGACTCTCGACGAACTGTTTGGCGAAGTCCTGCCAGTCGACTTCAGGGTAGGCGGCCAGATGGGCGTTGTAGTTGCCGACAGCGCCGTTGATCTTGCCCAGCAGCTGCGTGGATGCGATCTGTTCACGTTGACGCCGCAGTCGGTAGACCACATTTGCCAGCTCCTTTCCCATGGTGGTCGGGGATGCCGGCTGTCCATGGGTGCGACTGAGCATGGGTTGATCAGCAAGTTGGTGAGCAAGCTGCCTGATGCTGCTGATCAAATCGTCGATCAGTGGCAGCAGAACCTGACCACGTCCTTCGCGCAGCATCAGTGCGTGGGAGAGATTATTGATATCTTCCGAGGTGCAGGCAAAGTGGAAGAATTCACTGATGCCTTCCAGTTCCTCATTCCCGGCAATCTTCTCCTTGAGAAAATACTCCACCGCCTTGACATCGTGATTGGTGGTGCGCTCGATATTCTTTACTCTTCGGGCATCCTCTTCACTGAAGTTATCGACGATAGCATCGAGGATGTTGATGGCATGCTCACTGAGGGTGGATACCTCCAACAGGTCATTATGTGTTGCCAGCGCCTGCAGCCAACGTACTTCCACCAAGACTCGATGACGGATCAATCCGAATTCACTGAAAATAGGTCTTAGGTCGGCACTTTTGCTGCCATATCGGCCGTCGATGGGGGATACCGCTGTAAGCGAGGAGAGTTCCATAGGAGTCTGTCCACCAGGTTGCTGAAAAAAGCGTGGATTATACCCGATAGAGGTCTAAAACCCAGCATGCAGCATCTGTAGCCGGGTTCGCTACTGGCTCTCCTGGATCATTTTTCTCAACACATAGGGGAGTATGCCGCCGTGCTTGAAGTAGTCGACCTCATTTGGCGTATCGATACGCACCTTGACGGAGAATTGTCGCTCGCTGCCACTGTCTGACCTGGCGGTGAGCTGAATCTCATGCCCGGTCAGATCTCCCGGGGAGGGGATCTCAAAGCTCTCATCGCCCGTCAGGCCAAGGGATTCCGCACTCTCCCCGGGAAGGAACTGGAGTGGCAGAATTCCCATACAGACCAGGTTGGTGCGGTGGATGCGCTCATAACTCTCTGCGATCACCGCACGCACACCCTGGAGGGCCGGTCCCTTTGCTGCCCAGTCCCGGGAGGAACCCGATCCATACTCCTTGCCGGCAATGATGATCACAGGTACGGATTCATCACGATAGCGAATGGCGGCGTCATAGATACTCATCTCCTCCCCAGAAGGGAGATGGCGGGTAACCCCGCCCTCGGAGCCGGGGAATAGCTTGTTGCGCAGGCGGATATTGGCGAAGGTACCGCGCATCATGACTTCGTGATTGCCACGGCGGGAGCCGTAGGAGTTGAACTCCTCCGGTTTGACCCCCTTCTCGGTCAAGTAGAGACCGGCAGGACTGTCGGCCTTGATCGCGCCCGCCGGAGAGATATGATCCGTGGTGACGGAGTCCCCCAGCCAGGCGAGGCAGCGGGCAGCGCTGATATCCTCAAGTGGCTTGATTACCAGGGACATCTCCTCGAAATAGGGAGGGTGGCGAATATAGGTGGAGTCTTCATCCCACTCGAAGCTATCACCTGTGGGAGCTTCCAATGTCTGCCAGCGCTCGTCACCGTCGAACAGTGACGAGTAACTGCAGTAGAAGGCCTCGCGATTCAGATTGGCGGCGATGCAATCGGCTATCTCCTTACTGGATGGCCAGATATCCTTGAGAAACACAGGTTTGCCATCGGTGCTCGTGCCCAAAGGCTCGCTATAGAGGTCTATATTCATGGTGCCGGCAATGGCATAGGCGACCACCAGGGGTGGGGATGCCAGATAGTTCATACGCACTTCCGCATGTACACGACCTTCAAAATTCCGGTTACCTGATAGCACTGATGCCACTGTCAGGTCGCCATCGCTGATCGCCTTGGAGACCGCCTCCGGCAGGGGGCCGGAGTTTCCGATACAGGTGGTGCATCCATAGCCCACCAGGTCAAATCCCAGGTTCTCCAGGGGCTTGTTCAGCTCCGCCTGCTCCAGATACTGCATCACCACCCGGGAACCAGGACCGAGAGAGGTCTTGACCCAGGGTTTGACGGTGAGGCCATGAGCGATTGCCTTCTGAGCCAGCAGACCCGCGCCGATCATGACCGTGGGATTGGAGGTATTGGTACAGGATGTGATCGCTGCGATCACCACCGCACCATCGCCGATATCGGCGGATGCTCCATGGATATTGGTGGAGACCGATTGATATTCACCACCGTTGAAGACCTTTACCGCTTCGACGAAATCCGCTTTGGCGTCTTTCAGCGAGATCCGGTCCTGGGGGCGTTTGGGGCCGGCAAGGCTGGGTTCTATCTGTGACAGATCGATCTCCAGGGTCTCACTGTACTCCGCCTCTGGCGAGTCCGGGGTGTGAAACATCCCCTGTGCCTTGGCATAGGCCTCCACCAAAGCGACCTGGTCATCACTGCGGTTGGTCAATCGCAGATAGTCGAGGGTCTCCTGATCGATGGGAAAAAGGCCGCAGGTGGCACCGTACTCCGGTCCCATGTTGGCGATGGTTGCTCTATCACCCATTGGCATGGATGCAATCGCGGGTCCGTAGAACTCCACGAACTTACCTACCACACCATGTTCGCGCAGGCGCTCCACGATGGTTAAGACGAGATCGGTTGCCAGGCAGCCCTCGGGCAATACTCCCGTGAGTTTGACCCCCACCACCTTGGGAACGAGCATCGAGATCGGTTGACCCAACATGGAGGCCTCGGCCTCGATGCCACCCACGCCCCATCCCAACACACCGATACCGTTTATCATGGTGGTGTGGGAATCGGTTCCGACCAGGGTATCGGGGAAGGCCTGGAGTACGCCATTTTTCTCTTCCCCATAGATGACCCGGGCCAGATACTCCAGGTTCACCTGATGCACGATACCGGTATCGGGAGGGACGACCTTGAGACTTGAGAAGGCCCCCTGACCCCATTTCAGGAACTGGTAACGCTCCTTGTTGCGTTGAAATTCCAATTTGGCGTTGAGTTCGAAGGCACTGGCATCGCCGAAATGGTCAACCTGCACAGAGTGATCGATGACTAGTTCCGCGGCCTGCAGTGGATTGATCATGGAGGCGTCACCGCCCAGGCCCACCATGGCATCGCGCATGGCAGCAAGATCAACCACCGCAGGAACCCCGGTAAAGTCCTGCATGAGCACGCGAGCCGGGCGGTACTGAATCTCCCTGTTCGGCTCAGCCTGAGGATCCCAATTTGCAACAGCCTGGATGTCGTCGGCGGTCACGGTCACGCCATCCTCATGCCTGAGAAGGTTTTCCAGCAGAATGCGAATCGAAAAGGGCAGGCGATGTGTGTTTTTCAGGCTATCCAGACGAAATATCTGATAGCTGCTGCCATTAACCGAAAGTTCACTTTCCGCACCAAAGCTGCTACTCATTAGGCTCTCCTACGGTTTGAAAATCAGAAGGTTGTTATTCATTTTTCATGTTATCCATAACTTCCGCACTCTTCTCTTTGGTGGCGTCAACCACCTCGCCCGTCTTGGTTTTTGCTGCATCATAAACCTCAGCACTCTTTTCACCAACTGCTGAAACGACCTCTTTTGTCTCCTCTTTTACCGCACTGCCCATCTCGCTGGCGGCCTGCTTGGTGTTTTCATACACCTCCTTGCTGGTATCAACAACCGCGTCCGCCGCGTCTTTACTGACCTCTTTGGTTTTTTCCCATGTCTCTTTACCGGCTTCGGCGACCTTGTCTGTGATATTGGTTGCAGAGTCTTTCATCTCTTGGGTAGTGGAGGAGGATTCCGGATCACTGGATTGGCTGCAAGCTGTCAGGGCGAACAGGCCACTTAATGCTAGTACAAGTTTGGTGTTGCTCATAATCATATTCCCTCAATGTTCAAATATGTAATCAATTCCACAGCGGTTACTACCGCGGTTCCTATTTATACATTGAAATGCTGCTTATAATCTGTCACTTAGTGTGATGAGTTAACCTTTTTTCACATTGATCGCATGAATATACGCAACCATGTGAGTCTATTGTTCCCTTTTGGATGAGCTGTTGGCTTGTAAGTCCAGTTGGAGGTTGTCAAGGAGTTGTTTGCAAGCATTGGTGTAGCGTCTGCGCACCAATAAAAGCTGCCTGCGTTTACCACCGGTCTGTCGCCACAGGGTGGCTGCCCTGATGCCGGACAGCAGCAAGGCGCGGATTTTATTTACATTGTCGCTGTTCTGCAGATAAACAGGCTCTCCACTCACCATGATTCTGGGAGAGAGCAGGCTGATATTGTCAGCATAGATCTCCGCCAGGGCGCCAAGAATATTACTGTGTGTGGCGGGGAAGTGGACCAGCCTTTGGGCGATGGTTGTAAGGCCGTGTTTTATCTGTTCCAGGCGATCCAGATGGCGACTGAGTTTACGTTCCAGTTGGATAATACCGAGCAGATAGCGGGTCAGTTCATCATCTCGTGTCTCTTCACCACTCAATTGCCGATAGGTTAGCCGAAGACCAGGCTCGATCCCCTTCAGGCCACCATACACATCCACCACACTGTCTGCATCGATCTGGAACAGGCTATGGATGTTTGCTGTAAAACTGTCAGCATTAACCAATCCACGACGCGCCACTTGTTGAACCAGGCTTGATGCCTGGTATATGCCTGAAAGGGCGATTGCACGATCACTGTCGTTGTATTTCATCCGTTTATTCACTACTGGAATTTGAATTCCTGGTTCTTACCACACTTGGCACGGTTTCGGTCTCCTCAATGATACCTCCTCCAAGGCAGCTGTTGTTGTGATAGAACACAATCGACTGTCCTGGCGTCGCCGCCCGCTGGGGTGAATCGAACTCCACCTGATAGCGTTGATCATACCCAGCCGAGATTCGGCAGGACTGGAGCGGCTGACGGTGTCGAATTCTTGCCCGGCAGTTCAGGGGATCATCGGTTGGTGGTTGACCCGCTACCCAATGCATCTGATTGGCGGTGAGGAGATCGCACATCAGCAAGGGGTGATCATGACCCTGTACCGCAATCAGGACATTTCTTCCAATATCCTTTGCTGCCACGAACCAGGGGGCCTCGACTGAGTCTCGCCGGCCGCCGATACCCAATCCCTGCCGTTGCCCGAGTGTATAGTAGATCAAACCCTGGTGGCGACCGATGATATTGCCTTGGGGATCCTCGATATCGCCCGGCTGCGCCGCCAGAAAACGTTGCAGGAAATCCCTGAACTTACGTTCACCAATGAAGCAGATGCCGGTGCTGTCCTTCTTTTTATGATTGGGAAACCCCGCCTTTTGTGCCATCTCCCTGACCTGATGTTTACTCAACCGGGCGAGGGGAAAAAGGCTGTGACTCAAGGCTCTTTGGCCCAGCATATAGAGAAAATAGGTTTGATCCTTATCCTCATCCGCGGCCCTCTGCAGTTGATAGCCCGCCCCATCCCTGGCTACTGCGGCATAGTGCCCGGTTGCGATAGTGGACGCCTGTAAATGATCCATAGCGTGGTCGAGAAAGGCCTTGAACTTGATTTCACGGTTGCATAGCACATCCGGGTTGGGGGTTCGGCCGGCGCCATACTCAGCAAGAAAATAGGCAAAAACCCGGTCCCAATACTCGGTGGAAAAGTTGACTGTATGTAGTTGTATCTTCAGACAATCGGCCACCGCCTGAGCGTCAGCCAGGTCTTCCGTCGCGGAACAGTAATCAGCACTGTCATCCTCCTCCCAGTTCTTCATGAACAGACCTTCGACCTGGTAGCCCTGTTGTTGCAACAGTAAGGCGGCGACGGATGAGTCCACACCACCGGAGAGACCGACTATGACTCTGCCTTTATCTGGCATGGTTCTGCCTATTTCTGGCTTGATCCGATTTCTCTTCGCTGTCACCGATGATGATCCACTCACCAGGTTGGAGGTTCTTCAGGCGCCAGCGGTCAACTGCGACACGAATCAGACGCAGGGTAGGGTATCCGACTGCCGCCGTCATACGGCGGATTTGGCGATTTCGTCCCTCACAAAGCTGAATCTCCAGCCAGGAGGTGGGGATTGATGCCCGGTGGCGTATAGGCGGGTTCCTCGGCCAAAGGTTGGGTTCATCCATCCGTTTGACCTTTGCCGGCAGGGTTGGACCATCTTTCAGGTTGACGCCCTGTTGCAGTCGAGTGATGGCCGTGGGATCCGCTACACCCTCAACCTGAACCCAGTAGCGCTTCCAACGCTTACGACTGGGGGCAGTCAGGCGGTGTTGTAATCTGCCGTCATCGGTGAGCAGCAGCAGACCTTCGCTGTCCCGGTCGAGTCGCCCGGCAGCGTAGATCCCCTTAACGGAGATGTAGTCGGCAAGGGTCTCACGTCCCTCGGTGTCGGAAAACTGTGTCAGGACCCCATAGGGTTTATTGAAAAGAATCAGCATTCTAGGGTAACCGCGGTAGATCCCGATTTGCCTGGATAAAAGGCGTTATGATAGTACCGCAGTGGTGAAACTGGAACCTGTCATTCCCCCATGTGCCTCACGCGTCGGACAGCTGCCCCTGGGTGGTGATTGGCGCCGCGGATCAAGCGGTCTGGGGCCGAGTCAGACTTGGGGAATGAAAAAAGCCGGATCGGGATCACCGAACCGGCTTTGTCTTTTACTGATCAGGCGATCAGCTGTTGTCAGGTCTATTCGCTTGCTGCAACCCGTTGGATATTGGTTGCATGAAGTCCTTTGGGTCCTTGACTGATCTCAAATTGGACCTTCTGACCCTCCTTCAAGGTTTTGTATCCATCCATCTCAATGGATGAAAAGTGGACGAAAACGTCCTGTTCTCCATCTTCCGGGGTTACAAAACCGTAGCCCTTGGCGTTGTTAAACCACTTTACGACTCCAGTCGCCATAGCTATTACTCCTCACTATCGAAGACCCGGGAGGGTGGAGTGGTAGTAGCTTCGCGGTTGAGATTTAGAGCGCATGCGGCAGGCAGAGATATTAAAAAAAACCGGTTAGAAGAGATTTCTATTGGGTTGTTTAAGTGTCTCTACAAAGCCTCAATGTAAAAAAATCCCAACAGTAACCCGCTACCTGTTATTTTGCAGAGAGGCTCGAAACTGCTCTGTCCACCTGCCCAAGTACCAGCCATTAGTTAAAAACAGTGGGCGTCAATATAACAGCCCTAATTAAAGTGTTGCTGATCCTTCTAAAATGGGAACTATTATCAACACTGTAGGGAGAAGTATAGTGTTCTCTCGTCATCGGTCAACAAATATGTAAATTTTCTAAAAGTTATTAGGTTGTTATTGGTGTTTTCCCTAATATATCGAGTCTATCCATACGAAGAATCCCTAGGCAGCATATACCCAATAAGTGGTAATGAGAGGATACTGGCCTGAAGAGAGAGGACTATGCTCATTAAACGGGAATGCAACTTTCGAACAGCTTGGCATTCGAATCTTATTCTCGATTTCGCTAAGATATTGTTTCGCTAACTGCATCCACCATATCTTCTGAGTTGAACCAAATATCCCGAATATAATTCCGCTTTTCAGGCCATATTGGCCTGCTAGAATCAGCCATTATGAGTAATCGAGAACAAACATCACACGAAGACGGTCTAGCATTACAGGAGGCAGTACCGAAACTCAAAAAACCTCCATTGTATAAGGTTATTATCCTGAATGATGACTTTACACCCATGGAGTTCGTGGTTTTGGTTTTGGAAACCTTCTTTAACATGGACCGGGAGAAGGCGACCCGAGTGATGCTTCATGTGCATACCCGCGGTGTTGGGGTGTGTGGCGTATTTACGAAAGACGTGGCTGAAACAAAGGTGTCACAAGTCAATGATTACTCTCGCAGCAACCAGCATCCGCTGATGTGCACCATGGAGGAGACCTGAGCGGAGCTATATGGAGTTTCTGAGATGTTAAACAAAGAGTTGGAATTTACCCTGAATCAAGCATTCAAGAATGCCAAAGAAAGGCATCATGAATTCATGACGGTGGATCATCTATTGCTTGCTCTGTTGGACAATCCCACCGCTGTCGCGGTGCTGCGTGCCTGTGGCGCGGATATTGAGAGCATGCGAAAAAATATCAGTAGTTTTGTCGACGAGACGACACCGCTCATACCCGATGGGGATGACAGGGAGATTCAACCCACCCTGGGATTTCAGCGAGTGCTGCAGAGGGCTGTATTCCATGTCCAATCATCCGGTAAAAATGAGGTCACGGGCGCCAATGTGTTAGTCGCCATATTCAATGAGCAGGACTCACAGGCGGTGTTTTTTCTGAATGAACAACATGTGAGTCGACTGGATGTTGTTAACTATATATCCCATGGCATATCCAAGGTCGATGGCGCAAACCAGGAAGAGACACCCGCCGATCTATCCAGTGAGTCCAAGGGTGATGGTCAGACGAGCCCATTGGAGAGTTATGCCTCCAATCTGAATCAACTTGCGGAGCAGGGCAAGATCGATCCCTTGATCGGTCGTCTGCAGGAGGTCGAGCGCACCATCCAGATACTCTGCCGGCGGCGCAAAAACAACCCGTTACTGGTGGGAGAGGCAGGTGTAGGTAAAACCGCAATTGCAGAGGGCCTGGCAAAGAAGATCGTAGATAGTGAGGTGCCCGACGTACTTGCCAATGCCACCATCTACGCCCTCGATCTTGGGACCCTGGTTGCGGGTACAAAATACCGCGGTGATTTTGAGAAACGCCTGAAGGCGGTGCTTGCGGAACTGAAACGGGAAAAGGATGTGGTGCTGTTTATCGATGAGATACATACCATCATCGGCGCAGGGGCTGCATCCGGTGGGGTTATGGATGCCTCGAACCTGATCAAACCGGTGCTGGCCTCCGGGGAGTTGCGTTGTATCGGTTCCACGACCTACCAGGAGTTCAGGGGGATCTTTGAGAAAGATCGTGCCCTGGCCCGGCGTTTCCAGAAGATCGATGTGGAAGAGCCCACTGTGGCTGAGACGGTGGAGATCCTGAAGGGGCTGAAAACCCGTTTCGAGGAGCATCACCATATCGAGTATACCCAGGATGCCTTGAACAGCGCCGCGGAACTCTCGGATAAATATATCAACGACCGTCATCTGCCCGATAAGGCGATCGATGTCATCGATGAGGCTGGCGCGAATGTACAGCTGCAACCGGAAGAGGAGCGGAAAAAAGTCATCGATGTGGATGAGGTTGAGGCCATTGTGGCGAAGATTGCGCGGATTCCGCCGAAGAAGGTCTCCACATCCGATACCGAGGCCCTGCGCAATCTCACCCGGGATCTCAAGCTGGTCGTATTTGGACAGGATCCGGCCATCGATGCCCTGACGGCTGCCATCCGCATGAATCGCTCCGGCCTGGTCAATGAGGGTAAGCCGGTGGGTTCCTTTCTCTTCACCGGTCCTACCGGTGTCGGTAAGACCGAGATCAGTCGCCAGCTGGCGAGGATCCTCTCTATGGAACTGATCCGCTTCGATATGTCCGAATATATGGAGCGCCACACCGTTTCCAGGCTGATCGGCGCACCGCCAGGGTATGTCGGGTTCGACCAGGGTGGACTGTTGACAGAGGAGATTGCCAAGCATCCTCACTGTGTGTTGTTGCTCGATGAGATCGAGAAGGCTCACCCTGATGTCTTCAATCTTTTACTCCAGGTGATGGATCACGGTACCCTTACCGACAACAATGGTCGCAAGGCCGACTTCCGCAATGTGGTGATCATCATGACCACCAATGCCGGTGCCCAGGAGATGAGCCGCTCGTCCATCGGTTTCACCAAGCAGGATCATAGTAGCGACGGCATGGAAGCGATCAAAAAGATGTTCACCCCCGAGTTCAGAAACCGTCTGGATGCAATCATCCAGTTCGCCGGCCTCACACCTGAGCATATCGCCAAGGTGGTGGATAAATTCATCTTCGAACTGGAGGGGCAGCTACAGGAGAAACATGTCAGTCTGGTGATCGAAGCGGAAGCCAGGGTATGGCTAGCGGAACATGGCTATGATCCGAAGATGGGCGCCCGCCCGATGGCAAGGTTGATTCAGGATGAGATCAAGAAACCCCTGGCGGAGGAGCTGTTGTTCGGTAAGCTGGCCGGTGGAGGAGTGGTCAAGGTCGATGTGGCGGATGATAAGCTGCAGTTTGATATTATCGGGGAGCAGGTGCCCGATACCACATTGGATGATAACTGATCGTTATCAGCGTGCGCGATAGGTGATACGTCCCTTGGACAGGTCGTAAGGAGTCAACTGCACTGTGACCTTATCGCCAGTGAGTATGCGGATGTAGTGCTTACGCATCTTGCCGGAAATATGGGCCGTCACCACGTGACCGTTCTCCAGTTCCACGCGGAACATGGTGTTTGGCAAGGTCTCAATGACCGTGCCTTCCATCTCGATAAAATCTTCTTTCGCCATACGATAAATGCTCAACCTGTTAACAAAACCGGGCGGATTATAGCACAAGGCCCGGCTGGGAAACCCGCCATTATCAGTATATTTCCGCATATGGCAAGTGATTCCGTCCATTATTGCCATTAGAGTCTGTCGATCGCTCCATCCTGAAGAGGATATTCCGCTGCCGGCTCTCGGCTTAACCCTGTGTCGCAACACAGACGAATCGTGACATGGTAATGGCTAGTCGAACATAAGCTGTAAATATCTCTCAAAAAAACATGGGTTTAACCAAATAACATTAGGATTGGATGGAATTTGCACTGCCAATGTTTTGTAGACTGAGAGTGTATTGGATAGTTGGTAAACGAAAGTGAATTCTTTGCCTGCATATAGGATCGGATTTATACGAAATATGAGGTTGTGACTGCAGATCTCATCACAACAGGGCAATCTGTTTACAGCCGGAGAGAGAAGATGAAACGCAACTACAATCGCCGCGAGTTGCTCCTCGACACAGCTTCGCTCGCCTCCCTCTCATTGCTCCCCGGAGCCTCCCTCAGCGCAGCTTTGATCGAGACCCCCCGTCAGACTTCGGGACCTTTCTACCCGACCCGGATACCCTTGGACAGTGATAACAACCTGGTCGATGTGGAGGGCAGTGAGAGTCCCGCCGAGGGTCAGGTAACCCACATTTTCGGACGCCTGCTGGATACCAGTGGTCGCCCGATTAGAAATGCGCAGATCGAGATATGGCAGTGTGATGCCTTTGGCTTCTACCACCACCCGAGGGATCGCGGCGGTGTCGCCGATGCCAATTTCCAGGGATTCGGTCGTACACTTGTGGACAGCAGCGGTGGCTACAGATTTCGCACTATCCGACCCGTCGCCTATCCCGGTCGTACGCCGCATATCCACGTTCGTGTGCTAGGTATAGGATTCGAGAGCTTCACCACTCAGATGTACGTAGCAGGGGAGGCGGAAAACGATAACGACTTTATTCTCAACAGAGTGCGTAATCGAAAAGCCAGGGATTCGATAATCGTACCTCTTGAGGCGGCGCCTGAGATCGAGTCGGGTGCATTGGCCGGCAACTTCGATATCGTGCTTGGGCTCAGTCCCACCATATAGTGGGATGAAGGAAATATTCACCGCAAATGGACGCGAATTACCGCGAATGGCCGCAAATTGATTCTTGGGTTTTTGTATTAGGGGGCAAGCCGGATTAGTGTTAACAGGCCCTAGGATTAAACCATTCCGGCAACGCCATCGACAAGATGTTATCAAGAGAAGCTTTTGCGATTAGTCTGCCAAGGGATCCTCTCCCTGCTGCCAACTGGTCAGATGCTTCTCAAACAGGTGGAAATCCTCTCCCTTATGCTCGGTGAAGGTGACATAGATATGCTCCTGGGGGACCGCCAGGGTTCTGTTGATGATCGCCATAAAGCCCAATGCCAAGTCCCTGCGCTGCTGCAGGGTGCGGCCGCTTCGAATGTCCGCATTGATGAGTGCAACGCCTTTTTCCGGCTCTTCCACGCGGCCGATTGAAAGATTGTAGGTACCGAATTCACGAATCGAAACCGCGACATGATCCATGCCGGTATCCATCACCTCTGCAAACAGGGTGCGCACCTCAGAAGCAATTATCTGTTTTTCTATATCCGATGCTGTTTTGTTGATATCGAATTGTAGATGGGGCATTGGTCCTCCTATTATTAACAGCAGTATTGGGTAATGGTTTTTTTAATTCTGAATGAATGAGTTCACTTCGTTCACGGGTTGTTGGTTCCCCCTCTCCCTAGCCCTCTCCCGCGAGGGGAGAGGGGACGTTATTATAGAGTGTATCCAAAGCTACATGTCAGTTGGTAGACACGCTTTCTGTACAAGAACAGCCTTGATCCGTGCATTCCCTCTCCCCTCGCGGGAGAGGGCCAGGGAGAGGGGGATATTAAATCTTTGAGCGCAGCGAACACCTCAACTTAATAGCTTTTCAAGCCACTACTCAATTCTCGCAGCTACCACCGCATGACTGATCATGGTGGATGATCAAGTATGATTTTGAGTCTAGTCGCATTCAATTGCGACTTGGTTTTCATATCACCCTCCCTTAGGGGGAGGGTGTGTTGATGGCTACAGCTTTCTGATCTTTTCCAACTGCAGTTGCAGGGTATCAAGGGCGCCTTGGCTATCCGCCAGTTTTTCACGCTCCTTGTCCACAACAGCCTGAGGCGCCTTGTCGACAAAGTTGGGATTGGCCAGTTTCTTTTCGATGCGCTCCACATCGTTCTGCATACGCCCGATCTCCTTTTCCAGACGCTTGCTCTCCGCCTCCTTGTCGATCAACCCGGCAAGGGGAATCAGTACCTTCATGTCGCCGATCAGTGCCGTGGCCGACTCCGGCTCATCCTCACCTTTGGCCAGGACTTGGATCGACTCGGTGCGGGCGAGGAAGTCGAGGAAATGGCGATGTTGTTCTGCCAATGCCTTGTCACGCCCACTGGCGTTGGCCAGGATCACAGGCACCGGTTTGCCGGGGGCGATGTTCATCTCGCCCTTGATCTTGCGAATGCCGAGAATGAACTGCATCACCCAGGCCATCTCTCTCTCAGCCTCCTCGTTGATGAGCGATTCGCGCTGGGTGGGGAAGGGCTGGTGCATGATGGTTGCGCCATCCTGCCCTGCATCGATTACACCGGCGATGGGGGCAACCCGCTGCCAGATCTCTTCGGTGATAAAAGGCATGATCGGATGGGTCAGACGCAACAGGTTTTCCAATACCCTGACCAGGGTGCGACGGGTGCCGCGCTTGGCCGCATCCGAGGCGTTGTCGTCGTTGAGTACCGGCTTGCTCAGCTCCAGGTACCAGTCGCAATACTCATTCCAGGTGAACTCATAGATCGCCTGGGCGGCATGATCGAAACGGTAGCCCTCGATGGCCTCCGCCACGGCCAGCTTGGTCTTTTGCAGACGCGACATGATCCAGCGGTCTGCGGCGGACCGCTCCAGGGCGGCGGCAGGTTCGGAGTGGCCGGTTTTCACCCCCTGCACACCACAATCCTCTCCCTCCACATTCATCATCACATAGCGGGTGGCGTTCCACAGTTTGTTGCAGAAGTTGCGATAGCCCTCGATGCGCCCCAGGTCGAATTTGATATCCCGGCCCGTCGCCGCAAGGGCGGCAAAGGTAAAACGCAGGGCATCGGTGCCGAAGCTGGGGATGCCCTCGGGAAACTCCTTGCGGGTCAGTTTTTCGATCTTTTTCGCCAGCTGCGGCTGCATCATGCCGCTGGTGCGCTTCTGCACCAGTTTTTCCAGCTCGATGCCGTCGATGAGATCGATAGGATCGAGCACGTTTCCCTTCGATTTGGACATCTTGTCGCCATGGGAGTCACGTACCAGGCCATGCACATAGACCTCCTTGAAGGGTACCTCATCCATGAACTTGATCCCCATCATGATCATCCGCGCGACCCAGAAGAAGATGATATCGAAGCCGGTCACCAGTACGCTGGTGGGGTAGAAGTTCTTCAGCCGATCGGTCTGCTCCGGCCAGCCCAGGGTGGAGAAGGGCCAGAGGGCGGAACTGAACCAGGTATCGAGCACATCCTCGTCCTGTTGCAGGGGATAGTCCTCATCCAGGTTGTGCCGGGCACGGACTTCCGCTTCCGAGCGGCCCACATAGACATTGCCCTGGTCATCGTACCAGGCGGGGATACGATGACCCCACCAGATCTGACGGCTGATACACCAGTCCTGGATATTGCGCATCCACTCGTAATAGGTGTTCTTCCAATTATCAGGGACAAAGCGGATTTTTCCGCTCTCCACCGCTTCGATGGCGGGTTTGGCCAGGGGGGCGATCTTGACGTACCACTGATCGGTGAGAAAGGGTTCGATGACTGCGCCGGAGCGGTCGCCTCTGGGGACCATCAGTTTGTGGTCGTCGATCTTCTCCAGCAGCCCCTGCTGCTCGAGATCAGCGACGATCTGCTTACGCGCGTCGTAGCGGTCCATACCGATGTATTGCTGCGGGATCAGGTTGCCTTCCCCCTCGTCGTTTTTCCGTATCCCGGCATCCGCGGTGAAGATATTGATCAACCCGCCATGGATCTGCTCGCTGATGGTGATCTCATCCCGATGACGCTGCCAGACCGCATAGTCGTTGAAGTCATGGGCAGGGGTAATCTTCACGCAACCTGTGCCGAACTCCGGATCCACATGTTCTTCGTCGGCAATGATCGGGATGCGGCGTCCGGTCAGGGGCAGCTCAAGCAGTTCACCGATCAGGTGTTTATAGCGTTCATCGCTGGGATTTACCGCCACCGCACAGTCGCCGAGCATGGTCTCGGGACGGGTTGTGGCCACGCTCAGGTGACCCTGGCCGTTGGTCAGGGGATAGCGCATATGCCACATGTGGCCATACTCCTCCTCCGACAGGACCTCCAGGTCTGAGACAGCGGTGTGCAGCTTGGGATCCCAGTTGACCAGACGTTTTCCGCGGTAGATCAATCCCTCTTCGTAGAGACGGATGAAGACCTCCTTGACCGCTTGTGAGAGCCCCTCATCCATGGTGAAGCGTTCGTTTTGCCAATCCAGCGAGGAGCCAAGGCGGCGCAATTGACGGGAGATATTGCCACCGGACTCTTTCCGCCACTCCCAGATCCGTTCGATGAATCGATCCCTTCCCAGGTCATGACGTTCCTTGTCCTCCGCTTCGAGCTGGCGCTCCACCACCATCTGGGTGGCGATACCTGCATGGTCGGAGCCAGCCTGCCACAGGGTGTTGTCGCCCTGCATGCGGTGGTAGCGGATCAGGGTATCCATGATGGTATTGTTGAAACCATGTCCCATGTGCAGGCTGCCGGTGACATTGGGTGGCGGAATCATGATGCAGTAGCTGTCACTGCCGGTCTGGCTTGGGGCGAAATAACCGCGCGTTTCCCAGGTCTGGTACCAGCGCTGCTCAATGGCGTGGGGGTCGTAGGTTTTTTCCATGGATCTCGTTAATTGTTCAGCAACAAAAAGGGAGTATTATAACCTGCTTGATATGAAAAGCGTGCGCTTATCTGTCGCCTAAAGTTAAGTAACTGACAGGGTGGTCGGTAAATGGTATGAGCTGGTCCAGGCCAGCTCAGATAGTAATAGAGGGGAAAAGATAAAATGAGTCAAAAACGACATGTCTATGCATTTCACGAAGGAGATGGCAAGGACAAGAAATTGTTGGGTGGAAAAGGGGCGAACCTTTGTGAAATGACCCAGTTCGGTCTGAATGTACCACCTGGGTTCGTGATCAGCACAGAGGCGTGTCTCGATTACCTGGCCAATGAATCCAAGACCCTGCCGGATAATCTGATGGACGCTGTACGCGTCCACATGCAACAGGTGGAGGCCGCCACCGGCAAGGGTTTCGGCGATGCAGGGAATCCGCTCCTGGTTTCTGTGCGTTCCGGTTCTGCGATGTCGATGCCCGGGATGATGGACACCATCCTCAATCTCGGTCTGAACAGCAGCACCCTGCAGGGGGTCATCGAACAGACCGGTGATCACCGTTTCGGTTATGACGCCTATCGCCGCTTTATTCAACTGTTTGGCAAGGTTGCCCTGGGTGTGCCGGACGAGGCCTTTGACGAGGAGTTCGAGGCGGTCAAGCAGAACGCCCATGTCACCGAGGATGTGGGCCTCTCCGCGGATGACCTGGAGGAGATCTGCAAGCGCTTTCTCAAGGTGTTCGAAACGCATACCGGCAGGCCGTTTCCGGAGGATCCCTACGATCAGCTGGAGATCGCCATCAAGGCGGTCTTCGGCTCCTGGATGGGCAAGCGCGCGGTGGACTATCGGCAGCAATTCAACATCACCCCGGAGATGGCCAATGGCACAGCGGTGAATGTCTGTACCATGGTGTTCGGTAATCGGGGTAACGACTCCGCCACCGGGGTCGCCTTCACGCGAAATCCCGGCACCGGGGAGAACAAGCTGTTTGGCGAGTATCTGGTGAATGCCCAGGGGGAGGATGTGGTTGCCGGTATCCGCACCCCGAAACCGATCGCCCGCTTGGCGGACGAGATGCCGGAGATGGCGGAGCAGCTCGAGGAGTTGCGCCAGAAACTGGAGAATCACTACAAAGAGGTACAGGACTTCGAGTTCACCATCGAGCGTGGCACCCTCTATTGCCTGCAAACCCGTAACGGCAAGATGAATGCCACGGCCATGGTGCGCACCTCCGTGGAGATGGTGGAGGAGGCGTTGATCGACCGGGAACAGGCGCTGCTGCGCATAGATCCCGCCTATCTGGAACAGATGCTCTATCCCAGACTGAACAATGAAAACAAGGCCGAACCGATCGCCCAGGGACTGCCGGCCTCCCCTGGCGCCGCCAGCGGCCTGGCGGTGTTCGATGCCGACCGGGCGGAGCTGATGGGCAAGGAGCAGGGGCAGAAGGTGATCCTGTTGCGGGAAGAGACCAAGCCGGAGGATATCCATGGCTTCTTCGCCTCGGAGGGCATACTCACCAGCCGCGGCGGCAAGACCTCGCATGCGGCCGTGGTGGCGCGGGGGATGGGCAAGCCCTGTGTGGCCGGGGCCGAGGGCATCAGTGTCGATGTCCAGCGCCGGGAGGCGGTGGCCCATGCTACCGTGATCCGAGAGGGCGACATGATCACCATCGACGGCAGCAGCGGCAACGTCTTTCTGGGGCAGATACCCATGGTGGAACCCGATTTCACCGAGGAGTTGAACCGCTTGCTGAGATGGGCCGATGAAGCCGCCTACCTGCGGGTCATGGCGAATGCGGATACCGCCACCGATGCCACCCGGGCGCTGAAGTATGGTGCAATGGGGATCGGCCTGTGCCGCACCGAGCGCATGTTCAACGCGGTGGACCGTCTGCCGGTGGTGATCGAGATGATCGTCGCCGAGACCCCGGAGCAACGCCAGGCCGCCCTGGATAAGCTGCTGCCCATGCAGCGCAGCGACTTCAAGGAGATCCTCGAGGTGATGGCCCCCAGGCCGGTGACCATTCGACTCCTCGATCCCCCCATCCATGAGTTCTTACCCACTGAGCAGCAGTTGCTGAGCGATCTGGATGAGCTGCATCATCTGCGCAATTCGGTGCGCGGTATGAATGTGCTTGCCGGCAGCATGATGTTATTGCAGGACCCTGAGCACGCCAAGCAGGAGGCTGATTCACTGCGCCATATGGTGGATGAGAGCCTGGTGGAACAGGCGATCGAGAAGAAACAGACCATGCTGCGCAAGGTTCGGGTGCTGACCGAGACCAATCCCATGCTGGGTCATCGTGGTGTACGCCTTGGCATAACGTTCCCGGAGATCTACAGCATGCAGATCCGCGCTATCCTGGAAGCCGCTGCGGAATGTGCCGCCAAGGATCTTGAGGTGCATCCGCAAATGATGGTGCCCCAGGTCTGCACGGCCGAGGAGTTAAAGCGGGTCAAGGTGATGGTGGATGAGATTCGCGCCGATGTGGAGAAAAACTATGGTCACAAGATCAACTTCCGCTTCGGTACCATGATTGAGGTGGTGCGGGCCTGTATGCGGGCCGATTCCCTGGTGGAGGAGGCGGAGTTCTTCTCCTTCGGCACCAATGATCTGACCCAGGCCACATTCTCCTTCTCCCGGGAGGATGCCGAGAACAAGTTCTTACCCATGTATAACCAGAACGATATCCTCAAAGACAATCCCTTTGAGGTGCTGGATGAGAAAGGTGTCGGCAAACTCATGCAGCTGGCAGTGGATTGGGGGCGCCAGAAAAACCAGGATTTGAGCGTCGGGATCTGTGGTGAACATGGCGGTCATCCCAGTTCGATCGCATTCTGCCATCATGCCGGGCTCAATTATGTCTCCTGCTCAGCGCCTCGTGTGCCGGTCGCCAGGTTGGCGGCGGCCCATGCCAGCCTGCTGACCCAGGCTTAGAGATCTGGATGCCAATAAGCAACATACCTCGAGAGGCCGTTGCTTATTGGCACCAAGGCCCTTCCACAGCATCAAGATATCGATCGGACAGTCGACATATTCCTAAGGAAGCTATGGAAGTACTGGAGTGTGCCAGAATGAGTCTCTGCGGCATCCTTGCTGCGATTCTGAATTAAAATCGCGGCAAGCCTACCTTCGAAATATCCAGTTATTCGCAAGTCTTCCCAAGGACCTGTTAACAGGCCCTAAATCCCGGGATCTCCTGGGACCATCTTACAGCCAACCGCTGGAATTCGAGTGTATTGGTGACGGGTTATTTGCGCTTAAAGGAACATAGACAACGATCCATTCCAGCCTTGCTGATCTCTGCAATACTCTGGCTGGGTGTGGCGATTGCCTTTGCTGAAAGCATCGATCTGACGGATGAGGTAATCGCTTGGGCGAAACAGAATTTTGGTGATCAGGCAGGGGATCGGGTAGCATCCTGGCGTCGTTTGATGGTCGAGAATCATCAGGCCGATGAAATCGAGAAGTTAAGACGGGTCAACGATTTCTTTAATCAAATTCCCTATCAATCCGATGCCGATCTGTGGGGTAAGGATGACTATTGGGCAACCCCTTTGGAACTGCTGGTGCACGAGGGCGGTGACTGCGAGGACTACTCAATCGCCAAATACTTCACCTTGAAGGAGATGGGGGTGGCGGAAGATAAGTTGCGCATCATGTATGTTAAATCGGTTAAGTTGAATCAGTCCCACATGGTCTTGACCTACTATCCTCAACCATCCTCGATACCCAAGGTGTTGGATAATCTCAATCCCCAGCTGCTGTCTGCCAGCAACCGCCTTGACCTTACCCCAGTGTATAGTTTCAATGCCGACGGTCTATGGCTGGCGAAAAGTTTGGGTAAAGGGAAAAAGGTGGGTCCTTCAACCCGGCTCAGTCTATGGCAGGAGTTAAAGAAAAGAATGGAGCAGGAGGCAAAACGGTGAAAGAAAAATACTCAATGGACGGAGATGGATTTGATAATTTGTTTTCAATAGAACATCGATGCTGTCATCATCGATCGGTATAGGATGGAAAGCTCATGACATTGTCACGACAATTGATAATTTTGATCACTGTGTTGTTGATTCTGGTGTTTACCGGCACCTTCTTCATCAGTGTGCAAAATACACGTGCCTATCTCGAGTCACAATTGGAATCCCATGCCCAGGACACGGCGACCTCACTGGGACTGTCGATTTCGAAGCACATGGCTGAGGGGGATCTTGCCACAGTCACATCCATGACCGACGCTATCTTCGATCGGGGATACTACCGTCTTGTGGTGATTCAGGATATGCAGGGAGAGCCACTGGTGGATCGTAAACTGGCGCTCACCCTTGAGGGAGTTCCCCCATGGTTTATCGAACAGTTTCCACTCAGCACACCGATCGGCAAAGCCATCGTGATGTCAGGTTGGGTTCAGGCCGGAAAGGTGGTGGTACAGAGCCATCCAGGTTTTGCCCATCGTCAGCTGTGGGAGAACAGTGTGGAGATCTTCCGCTGGTTTCTGATCAGTGCATTGGTGGTGCTGTTACTGGGCGTATTCACCCTACAGCTGGTACTTAAACCCCTCAGGCAGGTGGAGCGACAGGCGAATGCCATTGTTAATCGGGAATTTCCCACCATCGAGAAACTGCCCAAAACCTTGGATCTGAGACGCATCGTCCTGGCGATGAACCGGATGTCCACCAAGGTCAAACAGATGATTGAAAGATTGGAGCGGTTGACCGAAGGTTTGCAGC
This sequence comes from gamma proteobacterium symbiont of Ctena orbiculata, assembly GCA_003094555.1. Taxonomy (GTDB): domain Bacteria; phylum Pseudomonadota; class Gammaproteobacteria; order Chromatiales; family Chromatiaceae; genus Thiodiazotropha. The sequence continues at coordinate 10,230 of NATW01000093.1, read as the reverse complement.
GCCAGGCATCCCGTCACCCGGTGACGGGTCTTACCAATAAGCGCTTCTTCCTCAATACCGTCAACAACCTTTTACTTTCACCGGAGGAGTGTTCCACCGGCGTATTGGCGCTGATCCAAGTCGAAAAGCTCAAGGAGATTAATGATACTCACGGCTATCAGGCCGGGGATGACCTGCTGAAGCGGACCGCTGGCGCCTTGCAGGCGATTAATGAATCCATAGCCAAGGGCCATCTGGCGCATCTGACTGGAGGAGACTTCGCACTGTTTGTCGAGGATATGCATTTGGCGGATGCATCCAAGCTGGGTGAAACCCTCTCGTCCGGATTGTCCGGTCTTGCCGATCCCAACCATGGGGAGAGCCAGGATCCGTGGCATATAGGTTTGGCCTCCTATGACGGTGCACAGAATGTCTCAGAGTTGTTGTCACAAGCGGATATGTCACTGCGTACGGCACAAAGCGAGGGTGCCAATTCATGGCATCTCTACATGCCGGGTGAGCTCGAGATATCCAAGGTTAGAGGGGGATCGGATTGGAAGTCGACGATCCTGCACGCATTGCGGGATGACAGATTCGTACTCCAGTTCCAACCGGTGTTTGCCTGTCGTGACAAATCTGTGCTGCATCATGAGGTCTATGTTCGTATCAGGGAGGAGGATGAGCAAGCCGGGACTCGGCTGCTATCCGCGGGCCTGTTTATCCCCCATGCGGATAGATTGGGTTTGACCCCTGAGATCGACCGGATGGTGATCGGTAAGGTGATTCAGCGTCTGCGCGGCGAGGCCAGGGAGAATACTCGATACACCATCAATATTTCACCTATCTGTATGAAAAATAGCAGATTATTGAGTTGGTTAAAACAACAGCTGGCAGATAATAGGGATGTTGCCCGGCGCCTGATCTTTGAGATGCCGGAGTATGGCGCTGTTTCACAGCTCGAAGAGGTTAGAGCCTTTATCCAAGTGATCAGACGCTATGGCGCGGCCTTCTCCCTTGACCATTTTGGACGCAGCCAGAGTGCATTCGGCTACCTGAAAACCATCAAAGTCGACTATCTGAAGATCGATGGCAGTTACCTCAGGGAGCTACAGGCGAGTGCGGAGAACCAGTTTTTTATCCAGGCATTGGTCTATATCGCACACGGACTGGAGATCAAGGTGGTGGGAGAGGCCGTGGAGACGGAACAGGTCTGGGCGACTCTGCAACAGCTCAACCTGGACGGCGGGCAGGGTTACTTCTTGGCTAAACCTGAGTAATCGTTGCTTCTCGGTATGTCACTTGCAGTTTGCTTGTATTGATCTGCAACTGCACGATAATTAAAGAATTTAGTTCGTGTGACGCTAATCAATCAAAGGAGTTCGTCATCGTCGACGAGGAGTGGATCGCCAGGTTGGAATACTGAGCGAATCTGATTGCGCATCAAGATCTTTTGCTGCGCGGCATTAGGTAGATCGGTGAACATGATCAGATTCTTTTGGATGAGCAGTTCAATCAGATCCTCGACGATACGTATCATCCCTGAATCGGTCTCTGAGAGTATTTTTTTTGAAAGGGTTGTGGAGCTGTTGTGGAAGATAAACCCGATAACTTCGTCATCGGTGGCATTGACTACTTCATCCGCATCAGCAGTAGGCGTATCGGACAGGTTGATGATATTGCCATTGGTATCGCGTTTAGCATACAACATAGAGAATCCTAACAAGTGTCACAAAACAATCCATGTCAGATATTAAAGCACAACAACAGCAACAGGATGTAACGGAGGAGTGGAAACATCCCACTGATGGATCTGCATTTGATGATCCGCTATTGGATTGTCTGGTTTTTCTAACCCGCTATTATGGGCGTGTCCACTCCCATGATGCGTTACGCGCCGGACTGCCCCTGGAGAATCATCGCCTGACACCCGAGCTTTTTCTGCGTGCTGCAGAGCGGGCTCAACTCAGTGCCAGGGTAGTCCAAAGACCAATAGAGAAAATAAGCTCCCTGGTGCTGCCGGCGGTGTTATTGCTCAACAACAGGCAGAGCTGTGTCTTGATGGAACGCAGTGAAGATGCCGGGCAGTTGACCGTTATGCAGCCTGAGAGTGGTGAAGGCACGCATCAGATAGCCTTGGATGAACTCGAGCAGCAATACTCGGGATATGCGATCTTTATCCGCTCTGAGCACCGCTTCGATGACCGTTCTCCCGAGGTCTTGAGACTACACTCACGCCATTGGTTTTGGGGGACACTGGTAAAATCATGGCGCATCTATCGAGATGTGCTGGTCTCGTCATTTCTTATCAACGTGTTCGCTTTGGCGAGTCCGCTGTTTATTATGAACGTCTATGATCGGGTAGTGCCGAACAATGCCATCGAGACCCTTTGGGTGCTGGCGATTGGCATAGCCATCGTCTATTCATTTGATGTGATTATGCGGAGCCTGCGCGGGTACTTCATCGATGTCGCCGGGAAAAAGTCGGATATCTTGCTTTCCGCGATGCTGTTCGAGCGTGTTCTCGGTATCAAGATGGCGGCACGTCCGCCCTCGGTAGGCGCTTTTGCCAACAATCTGCGCGAGTTCGAAAGTATCCGGGATTTTATTACCTCGGCCACCGTTGTAACCCTGGTCGATCTACCCTTTGTTCTGCTGTTTCTCCTGGTCATTTGGTTTATCGGCGGGCCATTGGTATATGTACCCCTGGTCTGCATACCCATTGTGATTGTGTATGGGATATTGATCCAATCGCCACTCCGGCGTTCGGTCGAAGCGACCTATCGCGCATCCGCGCAAAAGGGGGCGACACTGATTGAGTCCCTTACCGCTGTTGAGACAATAAAACATCTGGGTGCCGAGAGTGAGGTGCAGCGAAAGTGGGAGCAACTGACTGGTCATATCGCCCACTGGGGTGTTCGGTCCCGTCTGCTGTCAGCTTCGGTTTCCAATGTGGCAACCTTTTTCCAGCAGATGTCTCAAGTTGGAATTGTCGTTCTCGGGGTCTATCTGATAGCTGAAGGAGAGCTCAGCATGGGGGCCTTGATCGCCGGTGTGATTTTGGTGGGGCGTGCCTTGGCTCCAATGGCCCAGGTGGCGAACCTGGCTGTTCGCTATTATCAGGCGAAGACCGCACTGGGTAGCCTCAACAATGTGATGGAACTGCCTATCGAACGACCGGAAGACAAATCCTTCCTCAGCCGGGAGCAGTTCCAAGGTGATATTGAACTGGATGATGTCAGCTTCAGCTATCCGGGTGAAGAGAAGGTGGCATTAAGAAACATCTCCTTGACGATATCCGCCGGTGAGAAGGTCGCAATCATCGGCAAGGTGGGATCGGGCAAGACCACAATCGAGAAGCTCATGCTGGGTCTCTATGATCCCGACTCCGGTGCTGTACGCATCGATGGTGCAGACCTGCGCCAGGTAGATCCCGCAGATCTTCGGCGCAGTATCGGTTATGTGCCGCAGGACATCATGCTCTTTTATGGCAGTGTCAGGGAGAATATTGTTCTCGGTGCCCCCTATGCGGATGACAACGAGATACTGGAAGTGGCGAAGATTGCCGGGGTGATGGATTTCGTCAATCAACACCCGCATGGCTTCGATATGCAGGTGGGAGAGCGGGGTGAACAGCTTTCTGGTGGGCAGCGTCAGGCCATCGCCATCGCCCGGGCACTGCTGCTCGACCCTCCTGTGCTCATGTTGGATGAGCCCAGCAACTCCATGGACAACAGTACCGAAGCGCTCCTGAAGCGACAGCTTTCTGTGTATGCGAAGGATAAAACCTTGATCCTGGTAACCCATCGTTCGTCGCTGCTAGACCTGGTCGATCGCCTGATCGTTATCGATGCCGGCCGGGTCATTGCCGATGGTTCGAAGGAGCAAGTTCTTGAAGCCCTGAAACAGAGCCGTGGTGGTATCGCTGCCAAGTGAACGAAATAGAGAGTAGATTGGATCAAAGGGTGAATACTCAGTCTCAAAAAATAGAAGCAGGCATGCAGGCGGAACAACTGTCCTTCAAACCTGAAATGGCAGGTAACGGGGATAAGGATTTCATGGACGATAAAACGGCAGCACTGCTGGTGCAGACACCCCGGGGTGGGCGCACCATACTATGGATGGTGTTTTTTATCTTCATACTGGCCATCATTTGGGCCAGCTGGGCTGAGCTGGATGAGGTGACAAGGGGGGTTGGTAAGGTAATCCCCTCCAGCCAGATCCAGGTCATTCAGAATCTAGAAGGGGGGATTCTTTCTGCTCTATATGTGCAGGCTGGCGACACCGTGGAGCAGGGACAGGTATTGATGCAGCTGGATGACACGCGTTTCTCCTCTTCCTTGAGGGAGACCCGGTTACAGTTCTGGGCACTGAAGGCAAAAGCCGCCAGGCTGCAGGCTGAGACCCATAATCAGGCATTCGAGGCACCTCCTGGGCTGTCTGGCAAATATCCAGCCCTGATAAACCAGGAACAGGGCCTGTTTAATTCACGCCAAAAAGAGTTACAGACCAATCGATCGATTCTGTCCAAGCAGGTTGAACAGATACGTCAGGAAATCAATGAACTCAATGTAAAAAGCGCAAGAGTGAAACGCAATCTGTCACTAGTCAACAAAGAGCTGAATCTATCCAAGCCATTATTGAAGGCTGGGGCAATATCTGAAGTCGAAATCCTACGCCTTGAAAAGGAGGTCAGTGAGCTGGAGGGGGAACTCGAGACAGCCAGTTTGACTATCCCGCGTATGAAATCCCGTCTTGAAGAGGCAGAGCAAAAGGTCTCTGAGATTTTAATTCGTTTTCAGAACGAGGCCCATGTGGAACTGAATGAGGTGCTCGCAGAACTCTCTCAGCTGCAGGAGACAAGCATAGCACTGGAAGATCGGGTAACCCGTACCGCGGTGCGTTCACCAGTCAAGGGTAAGGTCAAGCAGGTCATGATCAACACCCTGGGCGGTGTTATACAACCTGGTATGGAGTTGCTGGAAATAGTGCCTTTGGATGATTCCCTGCTGGTTGAGGCAAAGGTCGGTCCAAAAGACATTGCGTTTCTTCACCCGGGTCAGAAGGCAATCGTAAAACTGACCGCCTATGACTTTGCCATCTATGGCGCTCTGACGGGTAAAGTTGAGCATATCAGTGCCGATACCATCAAGGAGGAGCACGAACAGGATAGTTACTATCTTGTACGGGTAAGAACGGACAAAACAGATCTGGGCACCCAGGAAAAGGCATTGCCGATCATTTCCGGGATGCAGGCAGAGGTCGATATTCTTACCGGGAAAAAGAGTGTCCTCGAGTATCTCTTCAAACCGTTATTGCGTGCTAAAGGCAGGGCATTGAGAGAACGATAAGGTGATGCAGTTATCGATCAATCCCAAAACCGATCAGTTGTCGAGTGATCGTACAAAGGGGAATGAAAGTCCCAATGCCGATGCTAAACGGCAGGTCATCCCCATGGCCAAAAAAATCTTACTGTGTAGTTCTGATGAGATAGTTGCAAGACGCTGGCATGAAGCACTGAATGGTGTGGAAAACCCATCGTCTGTCGCGACACCCGAGGCGCTGATAAGTAGCTTGAAAAAGGGCCAGGCCGAGATTGTACTTGTTGATCTTGATCTATTTGGCGAGGATTACCAACAAATACCACAGCTACTCTGCCAACAGTTTCCGAAGGTTGCCTTCATAGTTCTTTCCGCAGCACCAAATGATGTCGAAGGGCTCTATTTGATCACTAATGGCATCAAGGGCTACTGCAATCGGTACATTTCCCATGCACTTCTGCTCAAGGCCGTTGAACTGGTACGGATGGGTGAAGTGTGGGTGGGTCGAAGTCTGTTGTTCAAGCTGATGAGCAGACTGAGCGCAGTGAGCCCGTCTAAACTGACGGATGATGGCAATAAAGCGGACATCGAAGCGAAATTGGCAAAGCTTACCGATCGTGAAAGTGAAATTGCCCGTCTTGTGGGTGCCGGTGACAGTAATAAAGTCATTGCGAAAAAACTCGACATCACTGAGAGAACTGTCAAGGCTCACCTAAGCTCTATTTTTAGGAAGACAACGACTAAAGACCGCCTCCAGCTAGGCCTGTTGATCAATACTTGATCGCAGCTCACGTCAGAATCAAAAATATCCAATATATTCAATAAGGTATGCATTGTACCAAGGTACAATAGGCAGGCCGATCTTAATCGACGAAAATTAGTGATAATAGGGTGATCAGGCGCATCTGCCGGATCCTCGAAGCAAACAAAATTGATCTGAATCGTAGAGGCAAAGATGGCTAATCAAGCAACCCAGGCATCAGGACAGGTTATTGGCTTTGTACGTCAAGTGATTGGTGAAGTAACTGCAACCGGTAGTGATGGTGTCACCAGAACCTTGCAGGTTGGCGATCTTGTGTTTGCCGATGAACAGATAGTGACAGGTGACCTTGGGAGCATTGAAATAGTTTTCAATGACGGTGGCAATCTTACCCTGGGGCGTAACTCGCAGGGCATGCTCGATGCCGATGTCTATCAGACCACCACCCCTGAGGATGGCTCAGAATATGCCGCTTCAATTGATGCGATTCAACAGGCAATCCTGTTGGGCGAAGATCCAACATCCATCCAGGAAGCTCCGGCTGCAGGCCCTGGTGAAGCTGCGGCAGACAATGAAGGTACTAGTTTTGTCACCGTCGAGAGAACCGGTGCTCAAACCACACCTGACAGCGGACATGAAACTGAAGGATTGGTTATCAGTTTCGCTCAATCCGATGAGACATCATCGATCATTAATCTCTTGCCCACCATTGATCTGGATGGTGATGATAATTCACAGGTAGGTGTCGGGTATCTCAGTCATTTTGTGGAGAATGGCGGGCCATTGCCCATAGCCGATGCGGATATCCAGGTTTCCAATCCAGATGGCAAGATACTGGAAAGCGCAAGAATCGTGCTGACCAATGCACAGCTTGGTGATCAGTTGGATGTTTCGACGATTAGCGGTTTGAATGTTGTCGTGGATACCAGTGTGCCTGGCGTCATTACAGTGTTGTTAAGTGGATCCGCGACACCGCAAGTCTACGCACAAGCTATCCGTGATATTGGATTTGTAAACACCACGGATAATCCTGATGAAACCCCCCGTATTATAGAAGTAACAGTCAATGACGGTGAGTTCGACAGTAATACTGCAATCACAACTGTTACAGTTCAGGCCGTCAATGATCCCCCCGTGGTTGATCTTGATGCTAATGATTCTAGCGATACGGGTTATGACTTCCTGACAACCTTTACTGAAGGCGATGCGGCAATTTCAATTGCCGATATTGATACCTCAGTATCGGATGTCGATAGTGAGACATTACAGAGTGCAACAGTCACTCTGACCAATCCCCAGGCAGATGATGTGTTGGCTTTTGGTGATATGCCAGCAGGACTTTCCGCGGCGATCAATGGCAATAGCATCACAATCAGTGGTGAAGGCACTCTGGCTGATTACCAGAACGCCATTCGCGCCATCACCTTTGAGAATACAAGCCAAAATCCATCTGCCGAGACTCGTATTATACAAGTCACGGTAAATGACGGGGAGCTCGATAGCGAGATCGCTGTAACCCGTATAGAAGTCAATGGTGTAAACGATCTTGCTGAAATTGATCTGGATGGCGATGACAGCAGTGCAACTGGTACTGGTTATGAAACCACTTTTATTGAAGACGGATCAGCAGTTTCTGTTGTAGATGATGATGTTGTCATTACAGATGTCGACGATACAAATATAGAAAGTGCAACTGTCGTGTTGACCAACCATCAGTCATTCGATCATTTAATCGTTCGTGGATTGCCAATTGGTATTACAGCATCGGTTGTCGATGACTCAACGGTGACATTGACAGGTACAGCAACTCTTGCTGAGTACGAACAAGCCCTTCAGGCTGTTCATTTTGTCAATACTAGTGACTTTCCGCAAACAGTTGATCGTATTCTTAACATTACTCTGAACGATGGTGATGGTAACAGTAATAGCGCAGTCTCAATAATTCATGTTGTTCCAGTCAATGATCCGCCAGAAGCTGATAATGACATGGTCGCAACTCAGGAAAATACTCCAGTCGGTATCTTTGTGCTTGGAAATGACTCAGATCCTGAGGGAGATAGGCTTTCAGTTACCAGTAATACTCAACCATCCAATGGCACACTGGTACAAAATTCAAACGGATCCTATCAATACACACCTAATGCCGGTTTTACAGGCACTGATTCATTTACCTACACAGTCAGTGATGGGAATGGGGGCTATGATTCTGCCACAGTAATGATCACAGTGGCTGGTGGCGTCAATGATGGGCCTGTTGCCAATAGTGATATTGCGAGTACAAGTGAAGACACCCCGGTCACTATAGCTGTATTGACGAATGATACCGATCCGGAAGGTGATACCTTGAGTGTGACCTCGTTCACCCAGGGAGCCAACGGTTCAGTATCTATCGATCCAGTCACTGGCAATCCGATCTATACTCCGAATCCAGCATTCACCGGCACAGATACTTTTACCTATACCATCGATGATGGTAACGGCGGCACAGATACTGCGACCGTAACGGTTAATGTAGGAGGTGTAAACGAAGCACCGGTTGCCACCGATGATGTAGTAGGAACCAACGAAGATACGCCTGTTACAATCGCAGTCCTGCCGAATGATAGCGATCCCGACGGCGATGCACTAACGGTGACTGCTGTCACTCAAGGTACTAACGGTAGTGTTACCCTCGACCCTGTGACAGGAAATCCTGTCTATGCCCCAAACACGAACTTCACCGGCACTGATACCTTCACCTACACCGTAGATGATGGCAATGGTGGTACCGATACCGCTACAGTCACGGTTACTGTTGGTGGTGTCAACGATGCACCCGTGGCTACTGACGATACCATCGGCACAAATGAAGATACCCCTGTTACTGTTGATGTACTGCCCAACGATAGTGATCCCGACGGTGACACCCTGACGGTTACCTCAGTGACCCAGGGAACCAACGGAACTGTTGCTATTGATCCGGTTAGTGGCAACCCTGTCTACACTCCGAATCCAGACTTCAATGGTACCGACACCTTCACCTATACCATCGATGATGGCAATGGCGGCACCGATACGGCTACCGTTACGGTTACTGTGGGTGGTGTTAACGATGCACCCGTGGCGACCGATGATGCGACTGGCACTAACGAAGATACACCTGTTACAGTTGCAGTTCTGCCGAATGATAGCGATCCAGATGGCGACGTGCTAACAGTGACTGCTGTCACTCAAGGTGCCAATGGTAGTGTCACAATTGATCCTGTGACAGGCAATCCTGTCTATACCCCAAACACGAACTTCACCGGTACAGATAGCTTCACCTATACCATCACCGATGGTAATGGTGGCACCGATACGGCTACCGTCACGGTTACTGTGGGTGGTGTAAATGATGCACCGGTGGCGACCGATGATGCGACTGGCACTAACGAAGATACACCTGTTACAGTTGCAGTCCTGCCGAATGATAGCGATCCAGATGGCGATGCGCTGACAGTGACAGCTGTCACTCAAGGTGCCAATGGTAGTGTCACAATTGATCCTGTGACGGGCAATCCTGTCTATACTCCGAACCCAGACTTCAACGGCACCGACACCTTCACCTACACCATCGATGATGGTAACGGTGGCACCGATACAGCAACTGTTACAGTCAACGTAGGTGGTGTTAACGATGCGCCGGTCGCGACTGATGATGCGATTGGTACAAACGAAGATACCCCTGTCACGATTGATGTTTTACCCAACGACAGTGATCCAGACGGTGATACCCTGACTGTCACTTCAGTAACCCAAGGGGCCAATGGTACCGTCTCGATTGATCCGGTATCAGGGAATCCTGTTTACACCCCGAACCCGGATTTCAACGGAACCGACACCTTCACCTACACCATCGACGATGGCAACGGCGGTACGGATACGGCTACCGTCACGGTTACTGTAGGTGCAGTGAATGACGCGCCTCTTGCTACCGACGATGCAGTAGGCACCAATGAAGATGTTCCTGTCACGGTGGACGTTTTACCAAATGACAGCGACCCAGACGGTGATACCCTGACTGTCACTTCAGTAACCCAGGGAACCAATGGATCGGTAGCAATCGATCCTGTGACGGGCAATCCTGTCTATACTCCGAACCCAGACTTCAACGGCACCGACACCTTCACCTACACCATCGATGATGGTAACGGT
>NATW01000092.1 GCA_003094555.1 gamma proteobacterium symbiont of Ctena orbiculata | reverse complement strand
CAGGGATTCATGGCCGCTATCATCTGAAAGCGTGACGGGTAGTCGACCTGGCGATTGGCCCGGGAGATGGTGATCCGGCCGTTCTCCAGGGGTTCGCGCAACACCTCCAGGGTATGCCGGTCGAACTCAGGCAACTCATCCAGGAACAGCACCCCGCAATGGGCCAGGGAGATCTCCCCCGGCTTCGGATTACTGCCACCGCCCACCAGGGCGGCTGCCGATGCAGTATGGTGAGGTGCGCGATAGGGTCTTTGACGCCACTGGGCAGGCAGGAATGCCCGGTTGTTGGCCACCGAGTGGATGGCGGCACACTCCAGGGCCTCCTCCTCGCTCATGGGCGGCAGTATCCCGGGCAGGCGGGAGGCGAGCATCGACTTGCCGGTGCCGGGGGGGCCGATATAGAGCAGAGAGTGGGCCCCCGCGGCACTGATCTCCAAGGCTCGCCGGGCGTGGCTCTGACCATAGACGTCGGCCATATCGAGCTGGTGCTTTGTTACATTCGCTGGTGATCGAACGCCTTTGAACTGTTCCAGCTGGTTGACGCTGTTGATGTGCGAACAGACCTCGAGCAGGTGTTTCGCCGGGTAGCATTGGAGCCCGCTCACCAGGCCCGCCTCCTCGGCGTTCTGTTGCGGCAGGATGAGGGAGCGTCCCGCGTCACGGGCAGTGAGTGCCACCGGAAGAATTCCGTTGATCGGGCGCATTTCACCGGACAGGGCAAGCTCGCCGGTGAATTCGTAATGGTTCAATGGGTCCGCCGCCAGTTGATTCGATGCGGCGAGGATACCCAGTGCGATGGGCAGGTCGAAACGCCCCCCCTCCTTGGGCAGATCGGCGGGCGCCAGGTTGATGGTTATGCGGCGGGCGGGAAATTCAAACTGGCTGTTGATCAGGGCACCCCTGACCCGGTCCTTGCTCTCGCGTACCGCCATTTCGGGCAAGCCGACGATGGAGAGGCCGGGCAGGCCGTTGGAGAGGTGGACCTCGACGGTGACCAGGGGCGCTTGGATGCCCTCTTGGGCCCGGGAATAAAGAATGGCGAGTGACATGGATTCCTTCCTTGGAATAGTGACGGGTCTGTGATTGAGGATGAGCTAGCGGGTTTTCTCCTCCAGCGCCTTGATCTGCGCCTCCAGCCCCGCGAGTTTTTCACGGGTTCGCGCCAGTACGGCGCTCTGTACCTCAAACTCCTCGCGGGTGACCAGGTCGAGTTTGGCCAACCCCGACTCCAGGGTGGCGCGCATGTTCTTCACCACATCAGCCTGCAACGCTTGAATACCACTGGGCATGGTTGCCGAGAGACGGGTGGTCAGTTCATCTATCAGTTTCGGATCGATCATGCGCCAGACAATAGCCAGTGACGCGGGCTTTGTCCAGAGATATGGGGCAAGCACCAAGGGGATGACAGCTATATTACGTCTGGTGAATGGCAGACGATTTTTATCTGGCAAAGTCGCACCAACATGGTGCACATCTCTGGTGCAAGGCATTAAGTTGTGTTCATAAACCATGCATGACGCTTCTGGGAGCGTTTTAAGTATAAGTCCAAATTTTACTAATTTCCTTTTAATACAGTGGGTTGTAAATGTTGGCACGAAGTCTGAAAAGACAGCTGTAGTTTCACCTCGTCCAGCGATGGGTCGAGTTAACTGTTTAACCCATGTTTCTATTCTATTAAGAGGAAGTATAACGATGAAGATGAACCGTCTTGCCCTGGCATGTGGCGCTGCAATGCTTGGACTATCGTCCATTGCTGCGGCAGAAGTCAGCACTAATATCGGTGTCACCAGCAACTACATCTGGCGCGGTTTGACCCAGACCGGCAATACCACCGCACTCTCCGGTGGATTCGATTGGTCTGGCGAGACTGGTTTATATGCCGGTACCTGGCTGTCGGAGGCCTGGGATGACTATGAACTCGACCTGTATGGCGGCTATGCCGGTGAAATGGGTGACTTCGGTTACGATGTGGGCCTGATCTACTACACCTATTCAGCCGATGCTGAATCAAACTTCCTCGAGCTTGCTGTCGGCGGCAGCTGGCAGTTTCTCTCCGCCGGTCTCAACTATGTAGTCTCTGCGGAGGATGCGGTTGAGGTTGTTGAGGAGGACCTCTACTACTACCTGGGCGCCAGCTTTGACCTGCCGCAGGATTTTTCCCTCGGTGTGACCGTCGGTTTCGTCGAGCCTGATGGTGACGGCAGTGATGATTTCGAGGACTACACCCACTATCAGGTTGACCTGAGCAAGGCCGTTGGCGATTTCGGTGATGTCACATTGAGTCTCTCTGACACCGACCTCGATGACACCGATGCCGCCGGTGAAGATTCCGATATGCGTTTCTTCCTCTCTTGGAGCAAGGGCTTCTGAGACAGGTCGCCTTGACTTAACTATTTGAAGATGTACAGCCCGTTCTGTAACGGGCTGAACGAGGAGTAATCACATGAAAATGGTTTCAGCAATCATTAAGCCGTTCAAGCTTGATGATGTCCGCGAAGCTTTGTCGGAAGTGGGTGTGGCGGGTATCACGGTAACCGAAGTCAAAGGTTTCGGTCGTCAGAAGGGTCATACCGAACTCTACCGCGGTGCAGAGTACGTGGTCGATTTCCTACCCAAGATCAAGGTCGAGATTGCCGTCGATGACGACATTGTCGATCAGGTCGTGGAAGCGATCTCAAGTGCCGCCAAGACCGGCAAGATTGGTGACGGCAAGATCTTCGTCACTTCCGTAGAACAGGTCGTTCGTGTGCGTACCGGTGAAACCGGTCCCGAAGCGCTGTAACTCACTAGCAACATTTATTTGGAGAGTATCGTGGAAGCGATTACACAACTTAGCTACGCACTGGATACCTTCTATTTTTTGGTATCCGGCGCGCTTGTCATGTGGATGGCAGCTGGTTTTGCCATGCTCGAGGCCGGTTTGGTCCGAGCTAAGAATACCGCTGAAATCCTGACCAAAAACGTCGCCCTGTTCGCAATCGCCTGCATTATGTACATGTTGATGGGATACAACATCATGTACCCGGCTGATGGCAACGGCATATTTCCGGCCCTTGATCTGAGCTTCATGTTCGGCGGTGATAACAGTGTGGAAGATGTACTGGCCAGCAACGGAGATACCTACTACTCCGGCATGTCAGACTTCTTCTTCCAGGTGGTGTTCGTCGCCACTGCCATGTCCATCGTCTCCGGTGCCGTGGCAGAACGGATGAAGCTCTGGGCATTCCTGTTCTTTGCGGTGGTGATGACCGGTATCATCTATCCTATGCAGGGTTACTGGAAATGGGGTGGCGGTTTTCTGGACGCCGCTGGTTTCAGCGATTTCGCCGGATCCGGTGTGGTCCACTTGTGTGGCGCCTCGGCAGCCCTGGCAGGTGTTATTCTGCTCGGTGCACGTAAAGGGAAATACACGGCAGACGGCCGCATAAACGCTATCCCCGGCGCAAATCTGCCGCTGGCCACACTGGGTACCTTTATCCTTTGGCTGGGCTGGTTCGGATTCAACGGTGGTTCTGAGCTGAAGGTCTCCGATATCGGTGAGGCCAATGCTGTGGCGGCAGTCTTTGTCAACACCAACGCAGCCGCTGCCGGCGGTGTGGTGGCGGCACTGCTGACCGCCCGCGCCCTGTTTGGTAAGGCGGATCTGACCATGGCCCTGAATGGCGCCCTGGCCGGTCTGGTGGCAATCACTGCGGAACCGCTGACGCCCACCCCGCTGGAAGCGACCTTGATCGGTGCCGTAGGCGGCCTGCTGGTGGTCTTCTCCATTATCGTCATGGACAAGATCAAGATCGATGACCCGGTCGGTGCTATTTCGGTACACGGTGTAGTCGGTATGTGGGGCCTGATCGCCGTTCCTTTGACCAACGGTGATGCTTCGATTGGACCGCAGTTACTCGGTTTGGGAGTAATCTTCGCCTGGACATTCGTCGCCAGCTTCGTAGTTTGGCTGATCCTTAAGATTGTGATGGGTATTAGGGTTAGTGAAGAGGAAGAGTACGAAGGCGTCGATCTCGGTGAGTGTGGATTGGAAGCCTATCCTGAATTCACCGGTAACCGAGGTTCAGGCCTGTAATATATCTGTTGGATGATCCTCCCTTTAAGGGCGCTTCGGCGCCCTTTTTTTTAGGGGTCGTTTTTTTCAATATATTCAGCTCTAAAGTATTGGGGTGAATTGAGCGACATTTTCTTGTCTGTGCAAACCAGATTATTTTCAGTACGAGCTGAGGCGTCTTTCAGGTAGACTGATAAGCCTTATACAGAACAGATGTCAGCGATGAATATGCAAGGAGCTACCTTATGCCGGAGTTGAAAAAAAGATTGCGAGATCACTACCCGTTGGTTCTGCTTTTTCTTTTTTTGATAATCACTTTCCAACTCCATGCAGGGGTCTATAAATGGGTGGACGACAAGGGCCGAGTGCACTTTAGTGACAGGCCGGTGACGGGTCAATCCGAGGAGGTAAATATCAAACAACAGGAAGCGGCTCAACCATCGGACGGTCAATACGACAGGAAGTTAAAGATGCAGCGCATGCTGGATGTCTATCAAGAGGAGCGGGCGGAGAAGAAAGAAGCAAGGCAGAAGCAACAGGCTGAACGGAAAAAGCGCAAGCAGAACTGCGCTCGGGCGAAAGACCGCTACAACTCACATGTTCGGGCAAGAGGTATCTATAATCTGAACAAGGAGGGTGAACGGCAATATCTGAGTGAAGCAGAACGGGCGCGGCATATGAAAAGATTGAAGTCCGATATTGCCAGATGGTGCAATTGAGGCAACGCCTAATCTACATATAGTTGATTTCAGTTTCACTGACTATCTGGTTTCTACCCGACTCCTTGGCCTGATAGAGCGCCTGGTCCGCGCGCTCGAGAAGGGTTTCCGGGCTCTCTCCCTGGCGAAAGCTGGCGGCACCCACCGATATGGTCACCTTTGGAAGCTTCTCCTTGGTACTGCGTTTCACCAAGATCAGATTGGCGACCGACTGATGGATCGATTGGGCAATATCCATAGCATTGAAGATATCAGTTTCAGGCAGCAGTACAGTAAACTCCTCGCCGCCATAACGGGCGGGAAAGTCCACCTCTCGCACCTTGTTTCTCAGGGTCATCCC
Organism: gamma proteobacterium symbiont of Ctena orbiculata; assembly: GCA_003094555.1. Taxonomy (GTDB): domain Bacteria; phylum Pseudomonadota; class Gammaproteobacteria; order Chromatiales; family Chromatiaceae; genus Thiodiazotropha. The sequence goes on along the minus strand of NATW01000092.1, from coordinate 30,795 downwards.
GACGCGGCGAATCACCTCGTCACCGATAATATGGCCGAAATTGTCATTGAACCGTTTAAAATGGTCGATATCGAGCATTAGAATCGAGAAGGGGGTCTCTGCCTCTTCGTATGTCTCGACCAATTCAGTCATGCGTTTGTTGAGCGCACGACGATTGAACAGTCCTGTCAATGGGTCGGTGGAAATTTCATCGCGAAGTTTTTTGACTTCAGACTGTAGTGACAGACTCTTTTGTTCAACCGATTGAAGGTTGCTGTGCAACTTACGGTTGTTATCCATCGCTTGGGTAGTGGCATGCATCAAGGTTTGGGCTATGCCACGCAGGTCTTCAAGGCTCGGGTTGGCCTCCAGGGCATGACTCTGTTTTTGCAGTGTCTGACTAAAGATGTCTGTTTGGCTGTTGTTGTTAGTTACGCCCTCTAGCACCTTGAAGAGCAGGTTGTGGAGATCCGCCAGATGTTCGTCCAGCTTGTCACTATCCTCACCCTTCAGACAATGGTTTTCAAATAGGTGGAACAGAAAGTGGCTGTCCAGGCCGCCGGCCTTTTTTAACTGAATATCGATTTCTTGAGTTAATTCGCCATGTCGCTGTGTGACATACTCGTACGCGACATGATAACAAACGGGTACGATGGGTATATTGTAACGTGTCAGCAGTTCCATCGCCTTGGTATGCCATTGATTGGTCTCATTCCCTGTATCCAATCTGAAGCACTGTGGATTGAGCATATTCTGCCTTAAATTGTCCTTGTTGGTCGATTAAGTTTTTAGTTCCAGATCTTTCGTTTTATTAATATACGACCGGAATCGCTCAATCTTTAGGAATTTAAGGTGGGCAGATCAGGGGAGAGGCACTAAAAAGGGGCATTTCGCCCCTTTATAGGGTTTGAGTGTTGAGTGTCGATGCTAGTGCACACTACCGAAGGAGAGATCCAATGAGTAGGGTGGCAGAGGGATACCGGCAATCTTACAGGCCTGGACCACAGGGCCCCTGGGAAACAGGGAATAGAGATATTTCTTTCCGCCTTGGTCCTTGACTTGCGTGGTCATCGCTTTGAGCACCAGTCTGGCGCTGCATGTGGCACCATGCTCTTCACAATGGCGACGCAGGAAGTGGATCACCTCCCAGTGGGCATCGGTCAATTCAATATTCTCCTCAGAAGCCAGGGTAATTGCCTGTTCTTCCGTCCAATCTTCGAAACCTTCCGGTGTGTTGCTGTTCTCGACAGCCATTGGGTTCATATCTGGCATGGTCGTCTCCAGTGGTGATGGTCGTTCGATGTAGATTTATCTTTTATAGTTTTAAGGGCTCGTTTTAACCCATGCACTAAAAAGATAGATCAGTTTTCGAGAAAGACCAAGAAATTTAGTAGGTCTTATGCCTGGGCGGATTTCTGGATCACTAAACTGGCGACAAAAGGGATTGATTTAGCTACTATCAGTGGGCCTGTCAACAGGCTCTAACTCAATTTTCTTATGGATTTTCCGTAGCTTATGTCAAAAACATCCCCATTTGTCCTGGTCGATGGCTCCTCCTACCTGTTTCGTGCCTATCACGTTCTGCAAGTGACTCAGGATCTAAAGAACTCAAAGGGTGAGCCAACCGGGGCCATCCTCGGCGTTGTGAACATGCTGCGTCGTATGCTGAACGACTACCAGCCTGAATATATCGCAGTGGTGTTCGATGCCCCAGGCGGGAGTTTTCGCAACCGTATCTATAAGGAGTACAAGGCAAATCGTCCCCCCATGCCGGAGGACCTTAGGGTGCAGATCGAACCGCTACACGACATTATCCGTGCCATGGGGCTGCCCCTGTTGATGGTGGAGGGTGTGGAGGCGGATGACGTTATCGGTACCTTGGCTCACCAGGCCACCGAATTGGGGATCGAGACTCTCATCTCAACAGGCGACAAGGATATGGCTCAACTGGTGAATGAGCATGTAACCCTGATCAATACTATGTCTGAAACGACCACAGATGTGGATGGCGTGATTGAAAAGTTCGGTGTCAGGCCGGACCAGATCATCGACTACCTTGCCTTGGTGGGTGATCCAGTGGACAACATTCCGGGGGTGCCCAAGTGCGGGCCCAAGACAGCGGCAAAGTGGCTTAGCGCCTATGACACACTCGATAATCTGATCTCCCATGCTGGAGAGATAAAGGGGAAGATCGGTGAAAATCTGCGCGCTAGTCTCGAACAATTGCCTCTCTCGCGTGAGTTAACCACCATCAAGCTCGATGTCGCTTTGCAAATGGGACCTACCGACTATCGAACGATGGAACAGGATAGCGAGACCTTACGTCGCCACTACGAGTGGATGGAGTCGAATCGCCTGCTCGCGAGCCTGGGTGAGGAGGGAGGACGTGAAGAGGGGGAGGCGGCGAGTCAAATATCTGGCAATTATGAAACGGTATTGAGTGAAGAGGCCCTGGAGCAGTGGCTTGAAAGGCTTGGTGACAGCGATCTGTTCGCCTTCGATACTGAAACCACAAGTCTTGACTATATGCAGGCGGAACTGGTCGGGGTCTCATTCTCCGTGACCCCTGGTGAGGCTGCCTATGTGCCGGTTGGCCATGACTATCCTGGGGCGCCCAAGCAGCTGCCGCGTGAGTTGGTACTTACTAACTTAAAGCCGCTTTTAGAGAATCCTAAGCTGAAAAAGGTTGGTCAGAACCTGAAATATGATATGAGCGTGCTGGCCCGTTACGGCATCGAAATGCAGGGTATTGCATACGACACCATGCTCGAGTCCTATGTCCTCGATTCCACGGCTACCCGGCATGACATGGACTCCCTGGCAAAGCGCTATTTACAGCATGAAACCATTCACTTTGAGACCATTGCCGGTAAGGGAAAGAAGCAGCTGACCTTTAATCAGATCGAGCTTGATTTGGCCGCCCCATATGCGGCTGAAGATGCGGATGTTACCCTTCGACTGCATGAGTATTTCAGGCCAAAGTACGATAGTGAGCCCCTACTTAAAACTCTATTGGAAGAGCTCGAGGTGGCATTGATACCGGTGTTATCGAGGATGGAACGGCATGGCGTGACAATCGACGGTGCCATGCTGAGGCGGCAGAGTGATGAATTGGCCAAGAGTATGCACCAGCTGGAACAACAGGCCTATGCACTCGCCGGTCACAATTTCAACCTGGGTTCACCGAAACAGATCGGTGAAATCTTCTTCACTGAGCTTGGGCTTCCAGTGATATCCAAGACTCCCAAGGGGGTACCGTCCACAGCGGAGTCGGTGTTGGTGGAGTTGGCGGAGCAGGGGCACGAACTACCTGCAGTGATTCTGGAACATCGGGGTCTCTCCAAGCTCAAATCGACCTATACGGACAAACTGCCTGAGATGGTGAATCCTGACACCGGCCGGGTGCATACCTCATACCATCAGGCAGTGGCGGCAACGGGGCGACTCTCGTCCACTGATCCCAACCTGCAGAACATTCCGGTGCGTACAGAGGCGGGGAGGCGTATTCGTCAGGCATTCGTGCCCCAACCCGGGTGGCGGATGCTGGCTGCGGACTACTCCCAGATAGAGTTGAGGATCATGGCCCACCTCTCTGAAGACGAGGGACTCTTGCGGGCCTTTCAGGAAGGCAAGGATATCCATCGTGCCACGGCGGCAGAGGTCTTCGAAGAGCCATTGGAACGAGTGACAGCGGAGCAGCGACGCTCGGCAAAGGCGATCAATTTCGGCCTGATCTATGGCATGTCGGCCTTTGGTCTGGCGCGTCAGCTGGGCATTGAGAGAAACGCGGCCCAGGACTATGTGGATCTCTACTTCAAGCGTTATCCCGGGGTCCAGGCGTTCATGGACCGGACCCGTGAATTGGCCCATGAGCAGGGCTATGTGGAGACCATCTTCGGGCGTCGCCTCTACCTGCCCGAGATCAATGCGAAAAACCATCAGCGTAGGGCGGCCGCTGAGCGCACGGCGATCAATGCACCCATGCAGGGCAGTGCGGCGGATATCATCAAACGAGCCATGCTGGCGGTGGATGGCTGGATTGAGGCCAGTGCCCCACCTGCACAACTTTTGATGCAGGTTCACGATGAGCTGGTGCTGGAGGTTGAGCCGTCGTATGTTGCTGATGCAAAAGAGATTATTTCGAATTATATGGAACAGGCAGCCAGTTTGTCAGTGCCCTTGCTGGTGGATTTAGGCGTTGGTGACAATTGGGATGAGGCGCATTGAACTTTATCCAATTCTTCCAGTCTATTTCCCTGTAAGTCGTACGACACGGGTCGCTATTCCTCCCTTTGCGACCCACCCTTCCCGGGGACCCCATCCGGGAAGATCCGGCCCCGTCAGTCTCTCCCCTTAGGCTGATGGGGCTTTCTTTTTAAAAGGGGGACAGACCACGGTTTCCAACCCCATCGAAGTTCGCTAAAACCGTGGTCTGTCCCCGGTTTGTGCTTCCAGTTCGAACCAGAGATCCAGCACTCTGTGGCACTCGTCAATGCCCTGCTTCTTTAGTGCGGAGAAGCGTTGAACGGTGATTTCGGGGCGGTCGGAAAGGCTCTTTTGCACCTTCAATAGTGTGTTTTTCGCAGCGCCGGTCTTTAGCTTGTCTGCCTTGGTCAGGAGGATGTGTGTCGGCAACCCATGGTGGGTGTTCCATTGCAGCATCTGCAGGTCGAAATCTGTCAGTGGGTGACGGATATCCATCAATAGAACCAATCCCAGCAGACACTGCCGCTGCTCTATGTAATCGGCAAGGGTCTCTTGCCACTTCCGTTTGATCGATTCAGCGACCTTGGCGTAACCATATCCAGGCAGGTCTACCAGGCGACGTTCCTCATCCAGTGAAAAGAAATTCAGGAGTTGGGTCCTGCCTGGAGTTTTACTGGTTCGTGCCAGAGATTTCTGGTTACACAAGGTATTCAGGGCGCTCGATTTGCCCGCATTGGAGCGGCCGGCAAAGGCTACCTCGAAACCGCTGTCAGGGGGTGCTTGGGATAGACTGGCCGCGCTTTTTAAAAATTCGGCCCTGTGATAATAGGGGTTCATTGCATTTCTTTGATAAAACCGGAAATGCCATGAACCCTATGTCAGGCTGTAGCTCGGGTCAACTGCCCCAGAGTCTTTGAATCCAGGATTTCTTGCCTAACCTGGGTTGAGCGCCGGCCTTGATAAAGAAACTGCTGTACTGCATATCCTCTTCCATGATGTGTTTGGTTAGCCAGGTTTTAAGAAAATGCATCAATTCAAAACCGATGGCGGTCTTACCGGTTGCCACTTTCTCCTGCAGGTCAGCTACGGACTGCAGCAATTCCTCATGAATCTCTTTGTGACCTTCATAATCTGGATAGTTGAGGATCCGCATCAAGCTCTCTTCCACGGCGAAATGGATACGGGTGTAATCGGCCAGATCACCCAGAATGCCCTTTACAACATCACTGCCATGGCGTTGGTGAATGGCTTCATGCATCTTGTTGACGAGACTCACCAGCATCTTGTGCTGCTCGTCAATTTCTTCAATGCCGACACTGAGTGCGTCGGACCATTCTACGAATTTACTCATAACTACTTCCCTAGTTAGGCCTGCATTGTAATGTTAAGGTTGTCAACATAACATGTAAGCATTGTGACAGGGATCACGCTGCCGTACAACATAAGGGCGGCAGGGACTGATGTAACTTTAGTCGATTAGTTTCCAATCTCCCGACTTTCCTCCGCTCTTTTCCATCAGCCGTATGTCACTGATTAGCATACCTCTATCCACAGCCTTACACATATCATAGATGGTCAAGAGGGTGATCTGGGTAGCACATAGGGCCTCTATTTCGACCCCAGTCTGTCCCACTGTTTCCACATGAGTGCGGCAACTAATCGAGTTGTCACTCTCTTCAGGTAACAGATCGATCTCTACCTTGGTCAGGGAGAGGGGATGGCAAAGGGGAATCAACTCGGGTGCCCTTTTAGCAGCCATGATGCCGGCAATACGTGCCACTCCGAGCACGTCCCCCTTTTTGTGGGTGCCTTGCAGGATCATACGCAGGGTCTCAGGCTGCATGGTGATTCGGCCCTCGGAGATGGCCCTGCGTTTGCTCGAAGCTTTGTCTCCCACATTGACCATGTGTGCTTCGCCGGCGGCATTGAAGTGGGTGAAATCGGCCATGTATGCTCCTGTTGTCTTAGCCAGCAGACCGGGGCCTGATAGCGGCGCTAATACCCGGCATCACGTTCTATCTGTTTTGATACCTCACGTGCCGCAAAGGTCATACTCTTCAGGTCAGCAATGACATAGGTTGCCTGTGATTTACCGACACCGCCAATAGTACCAGGATTGACCAAATGGGTGAGTTTGCCCTTGATGTTCACCAACTGCTCGATTTTTAAATTATGGCTGTGTCCGCAGCAGACCAGATCCCAGTCCCCGGTTGCGGCCATGGCGCGGGCATAGTGGGGATAGTGGACCAGAAAGATGTTGCGTCCCGCCAATTCGACCCCGGCATCCATGCCGTGGTAGTGGATATTGTTCTCATCCCGGCTGGCGAGCTGTCCCAAGGTATAGAGATCACCCGTATTGTTGCCATGTATCACATGTACCGGCAGGTCATACTTGTCAAGGCAGTGTAGTGTGCTGGGAGCGACAACATCCCCACAATGCAGAACTGCCTCGACACCCTCGGCTTTCGCCGACTCGACGGCTGCATCCAATAGTGGAATATGATCGTGGCTGTCAGAGAGTATGCAGATCTTCATCGGATGCTGGTCACTCGCTGTGGCATTGAACGGCACAGAGTTTGAGATGCAGGGGAGTATAGCTGGCCATGCTGGATAAGGCTTTAGAAGTTTGGTTTTTCCGGTGCGTCCTTATACATCTGCACAGAGTTACTGACTTCGGCTTTCGCGGCTTCTACACCCTCCCAGCCCTTGACTCGTACCCATTTTCCATCGTCCAGATCCTTGTAGTGCTCAAAGAAATGGGCAATTCGTTCCATCAATTCAGAGGGCATGTCGTCCAATGAGTTGACATGGGTCCAGCGGCTTGAAACATCGTTGGTGGGAACGGCCACGACCTTGGCATCATCCCCTGATTCATCGGTCATTTTCAAGACCGCTACCGGGCGACAGCGGATCACCGAGCCAGGTATCAGTGGGAAAGCGGTAGGTACCATCACATCACAGGGATCTCCATCGTCAGAAAGAGTGTGTGGGATATAACCGTAGTTGGCTGGATAGTGCATGGCCGTGCGCAGGATGCGGTCGACAAACATTGCACCTGTCTCCTTGTCCACCTCATATTTGACTGGATCGGCGTTAGACGGAATTTCGATAATGACATTGATTTCATCAGGAATTTGTTTTCCTGAAGAGACTCGGTCCAGATTCATAGTTGAGACCCTTGCAGTTGAACTAGCTGGTTAGTTCCGGCAGGCAGGCCGGAAATCGTGTGAGGTGTGAAGATTACGGATAACCTTGGCGGGTGTCTAGCCCAAAGCCAGTGCATTATCGATAATATTCAGCACTGAAATCCATAGTAGGAATGTGGATTTATTCCCGCCATGACCCAGTTTGATATTATCGGAAAGGACGATTGGGCCGGGTAAGGGCCGATAAAAAAGGGGAGCCGAAGCTCCCCTCTTCCGGTTGCGATGCAGCTACTTAAAGAATTGGCACAATCAGCAGGGCAACGATGTTGATGATCTTGATCAGCGGGTTGACCGCGGGGCCTGCTGTATCCTTGTAGGGGTCGCCTACAGTATCACCGGTAACCGCAGCCTTATGGGCATCAGAGCCCTTGCCGCCATGGTTGCCGTCTTCGATATACTTCTTGGCATTATCCCAGGCGCCGCCGCCTGCGGTCATGGAGATGGCCACGAACAGGCCGGTGACGATGGTGCCGATCAGCAGGCCACCCAGGGCCTTGGCGCCGGCGTCACCACCCATCAACCATCCGACACCCAGGGCCACCACGATCGGCATCAAAACCGGCAGCAGGGATGGGATGATCATCTCCTTGATCGCGGCCTTGGTCAGCATGTCGACGGCACGCCCGTAGTCCGGTTTTTCACTGTGGTCCATGATGCCGGGTTTTTCCCGGAACTGGCGGCGCACTTCATTGACGATACCACCAGCGGCATTACCCACCGCTTCCATGGCCATGGAGCCGAACAGGTAGGGTACGAGACCACCGATGAACAGGCCGATCAATACCGCGGGATCGGACAGCTCGAAGCTGATCGTCTTGCCCGACTGCTCCAGGGTGTGGGTGAAGTCAGCGAACAGCACCAGTGCGGCCAGTCCGGCGGAACCGATGGCATAGCCCTTGGTGACAGCCTTGGTGGTGTTGCCCACCGCGTCCAGCGGATCGGTGATGTTGCGGATCTTCTCATCCAACTCGGCCATCTCGGCAATACCGCCTGCGTTATCCGTGATCGGGCCATAGGCGTCGAGGGCGACGATGATACCGGTCATGGAGAGCATGGCGGTAGCGGCAATGGCGATGCCATACAGACCGGCAAGGTCATATGATCCCCAGATCGCGGCACACACCGCCAGCACGGGAGCGGCGGTGGATTTCATGGAGATACCCAGGCCGGCGATGACATTGGTGCCGTCACCGGTTGTGGAGGCCTTTGCGATGGCACGTACCGGCGCGTACTCGGTGGAGGTGTAGTACTCGGTGATCACCACCATCACGGCGGTCAGGACCAGTCCGATCATGGCAGAACCAAACAGCTGCATGGTATTGAAACCACCCACACCGCTCATCATCGAATCAGTCACGAAATAGAAGGCGATAGCGGCCAACAGGGCGGCTACGATCAGCCCCTTATACAGCGCTGGCATGACATTGGTGTCGCTGTCCTTTGCCTTGACGAAAAAGGTGCCGACTATGGATGCGAGAATCGAGACGCCGCCCAACACCAGTGGATAGAGTATCGGGGCTGATCCGGCATCGGCCATCAGCAGACCACCAAGCAGCATAGTGGCAACCACGGTCACCGCATAGGTCTCAAACAGATCGGCCGCCATGCCGGCGCAGTCACCCACGTTATCGCCCACGTTATCGGCGATAACTGCCGGGTTGCGGGGATCATCCTCGGGGATACCGGCCTCGACCTTACCCACGATATCAGCGCCCACGTCAGCGCCCTTGGTGAAGATACCGCCGCCGAGTCGGGCGAAGATGGAGATCAGAGATCCGCCAAAGGCCAGGCCGATCAGGGGATGAAGGGGATCTTCGACGCCCATGGCCACGAGAATGGCGTAGTAACCCGCCACGCCCAACAGACCCAGGCCAACCACCAGCAGGCCGGTGATTGCACCGCCGCGAAAGGCGATCTGCAGGGCGGCGTTGATGCCCTTGTCGGCTGCCTGGGCAGTGCGTAGATTGGAGCGAACCGAGATGTGCATGCCGACATAGCCGGCAACCCCTGAGAAAACGGCGCCGATGGCGAAGCCAATGGCCGTTGCGGTTCCCAGGAAGTACCAGAGTATGATGCAAAGGATGACACCGACGATGCCGATGGTGGTGTATTGGCGATTGAGATAGGCCTTGGCGCCTTCCTGTATTGCGCCGGCAATCTCACGCATCTTCTCGTTGCCTTCTGGCTGCGCAAGTATCCATTTTACGGACATGAAGTCATAGGCAAGTGCGGCAACCGCACAAGCTAGGGCGAAGATCAGTTCAGTGTTCACTTATACATCCTCCAATGAGACGAAATAGTATCGGTAACAATTCATTTTCACCACCTACAAGTCCTGCTGCACTCCTCATAGGCCCTGGTTTGGTCAGCGGACCATTCTGGCAGGGTTAGGCGCACAAAAAAAGGGGCTTGTTAGGCCCCTTATTGATCTAGATTAAAGTTTGAAGCTATCCAGCTTCCTGGGTACCGCTACACCCTTCATGGTGACATAGTCCGGCATGCCGTTTTCAGTGTAGGGGGGATAGGCCTCTCCCTTGATCAGCGGATAGAGGTACTCCTTGCAGGCGGCGGTAATGCCGAAACCGTCATCGGTGATGAACTCCATGGGCATCATCTTCTCCACGTTAGCCACCTCACTCAGTGGCGCCTCTCCGATGCTCCATTTATAAGGGTTGGATGATTCGCGTACCACGGTGGGCATGATCGAGTTTTTCCCCTCCAAGGCCTTCTCCACCGCCACTTTGCCCAAGGCGTAGGCCTGTTCCACGTCGGAGGCCGAGGCGAGGTGACGGGCGGCACGTTGCAGGTAATCAGCTACTGCCCAGTGAAATTTGTGGCCCAGGGCATCTTTGATCATGTTGGCGACCACCGGTGCCGCGCCACCCAGTTGGGCATGACCGAATGCATCGCGGGTGCCCTGCTCAGCGAGAAATTTGCCGTCAGGCCAGTGACATCCCTCGGAGACCACAATAGAGCAGTAGCCGAACTCCTTGACCTTGGCATCCACCTGGGCGAGGAATTTCTCCTGGTTGAACTCCACCTCAGGGAAGAGAATCACCACTGGTATGCCGTTGTCTTCCACCAGGCCGCCGGCAGCGGCGATCCAACCCGCATGCCGACCCATGACCTCGATCACGAATATCTTGGTTGAGGTTGCCGCCATTGAGCGAACATCGTAGGAGGCCTCCAGGGTGGATACGGCGATATATTTGGCAACCGAGCCAAATCCTGGGCAGTTGTCGGTGATCGGCAGGTCATTGTCCACGGTCTTGGGTACATGAATCGCCTGAACCGGAAAGCCCATCTTTTCCGAGAGCTGGGAGACCTTGTAGCAGGTATCGGCAGAATCGCCGCCGCCATTGTAGAAGAAGTAGCCGATGTTATGGGCCTTGAAGATCTCGATCAGGCGTTCGTATTCCCTTTTGTTTTCTTCCAGGCTCTTCAACTTGAAACGGCAAGACCCGAAACCACCGGAGGGTGTGTGCTTGAGCGCTGCGATATCTTCAGCCGATTCAGCGCTGGTATCGATCAGGTCTTCAGTGAGGGCGCCGATAATGCCGTTGCGTCCCGCATAGACGTTGGCAATCTTGTCGGGGTGTTGGCGGGCGGTCTCGATGACGCCGCAGGCGGAGGCGTTGATTACCGCGGTTACCCCGCCCGACTGGGCATAGAAAGCATTTTTTGCAGTCATTTATTTGATCCCCTTTATTTATAGATATCTGTTTAAAAAAATTCGGTTATAAATCTATGACGAGGTACACTAGATATCACCCCTCTCCTTTGCCGCATGATCGGCCTGGGCCTGCAGCAGGGAGACTATGCACTCAGTGAGGTCGTCATATTCGTCGACACCGGTGCCGTACTGTTGATAGCCCCGGTAGAAGAACTGGCAGCGGTAGTTGCGGCTGCCGGTTTTGAAAATAATGAAGTTGCAGCCCTCCTGGTTCCAGTGGATGACAGGACAGCTGGAAAGCTCTCGATCGGAGGGCATCAGGCGTATCTCGGCATCCGCTAGCTGGGTCTCGATCTTGCCACCGTAACGTTCAGTCAGGGTGGTTTCGACGATCCAGTGTTCTGAATCTGTTATATCTGGAATTTCAGGCATGAAGAATACTCTGCATTCGGCCACTACATGAGGCAGAGAAGAATAATCTAATTGTTCTGTTTAGTACATAAAGTCCGTTGACTTTACGGGAAATCTTGGATTAGCTTACCCAAGCTCATAGCTGGCGGCCAATGCAAAACTTGGATGGCGCCATGGATTTTCTTAATTATTACCTGTCACAGCGGTGGTCCAGTGGGCGCAAGGCCCTTGCAGGTATCTGTCGAAAACAGATTAACTGATTGTAATAAAAAGGAAAAATGACTTTTTGTTTGTAGCTTTGGAGAGTTGAGGGGATGCGAATTGTAATACTTGGTGCGCCAGGGTCGGGTAAAAGAACGCAGACAGAGCTGGTGGCGAACAAGTACGGCCTCTCCTCAGTGATGACAGGCGAGCTGGTGAAGACGGCCGTGCTGGAAAGAACCCCACTGGGTCTCGAAATAAAAGGGCTGCAGGACGCAGGCAGGGTGGTAACGGAGGATATCATTCTGGCTCTGCTGAGGGAGCGGTTGTTGAAAAGCGAGCTTCAGGCAGGCTTTATCCTGGATGGCTTCCCCAGAAACCTGCTGCAGGCCTTGACCCTTGATGAGCTGATGGTCGAGATCAAACAGCCGTTAGACTTGATTCTGCTTATCGATATCGAGACGGATACTCTGATGGAGCGCCTGGTGGGGCGACGCACCTGTCGCAGTTGTGGCCTGCTCTACAACATTTATAGAAACCCAACCATCGTAGAGGATGTGTGTGATGTTTGTGGTGGACGTCTGCACCAGAGATCCGATGATAACGAAGAGACGGTAAGCAGTCGCATTCATGTCTTCGACCATCTGATTTCGCCCCTGATCACCCACTATGAGAAGCAGGACAAATTGGTCAGAATTGAGGGTAATGGCGACATCGATCAGGTGTTTAAGCTTATCTGCGAGGCGATCGATCAGGGGAGTCGATCAGCAGTCCAGGATCACAGGGCTCAGATCCAGGCGGAATTGGATACGCTTACAGAAAACCAAGATGAGGCCCCTGCATTGGGCGAGACAACGGAAAGCGCTGCCGATGAGGAGGATGCTTCTGCTGTGGCAACGAGCAGCCAGAAAGTGCAAAAGCGAGAGCCAGCCCAAAGTAAGGTAAAGAAAAAAAGTGCGGCTAAAAAGAAGCAGATACAAAAGAAGAAGGTATCCAAGCGGGTAGTCAAGAAGCAGCCAAGTAAAAAGAAGTCTGTTGTGAAGCAGGCAGCCAAAAAACGGATTAGCAAGAAAAAGCCGGGTAAAAAACAGCCAGCCAAAAAAGGGGTGACTAAGAAAAAGCCTGCCACCAAGCAGGTAGCGAAAAAAAAGACAGCTGGAAAAAAGAGCCCAAACAAGCGAGTGGTGAAGAAGAAGGCATCTCAGAGAAGCGTCCATAAGAAGCGGTCGACCACTAAAGCGGCAGTGAAGAAGAAGGCAGCAAAAAGGCCGGTGGCCCCGAAAAAGGCAAACAAGGGCAAGGTGACCAAGAAGAAGGTGGCGGCTAAAAAGAGTGCGGCAAAGAAACCAACGAAGGCAAAGCTTAAAGGCAAAGGCAAATCCGGCAGGGCCAAGCAAGCTAAAAAAGTGGTAGCCAAGACCCATCGATCCGCAGCGCAGCAGCGTGGCAAGGTTGTAAAAAAGAGTGTTAAGGGGAAGCCAAAACGCGCAGCGGCCCAGGCAAATGCCGGAGTGAAAAAAAAGGTCACCAAGAAGGCCGGATTGAAAAAGGTTAAATCGAAGCGTTCCAGTTCCAGAAAAAAATAGGGTTTGAGTGGCAGGCAAACCTTGCTGCCACTCCTTTGGGAACCATGCTACTTGTCTTAAATCCCCTAAAAGATTAGGGTATTGGCATGGATGTCGGAAATAGGGACCTGCCTCATGGAAAGGTACAAGTACTTAGGAATGTTTTTTGGTCTTTTTCTGCTGCTCTCAGCAATGCCTGTTCAGGCCGCCATGTACAAATGGTACGACGAAGAGGGTAAGTTGAACTACACACAAACACCCCCGCCTGCCGGGAGTCGACGTGCCACTATCAATACCGATACCTTCAGTTCTGTGAACATGTACAAGGCGCCGGCTATCACGCTTACCAATAAACCTAAAAAGCGCAGCAAGGCGAAACCCGTGACGATCAAGAAGAAGCGAACCAGACGGACGACCCGGTCCACCTGTCCGTTGCGCCGTTAGTCGTCCTGTCAGAGCCTGTCCGCCATAGGGTGATATGATCACTTAATACAGGCCAGAAGGGATCCCGATACATGATCAGTGGCTTGTAAGAGAGACTGCCACTACATCGAGGTGCGCTTAAACTCTGTACCCTTGCAGCCGGAACAGGGTGGAATGTGGCCGGTTTTCCTGAAGTGCATCTCCTTGTTGCATTGGCTACAGATCAGGGTGCCCGGGCCGGTCACTTCACCTGTATGGTAGAGAGACGACTGCTTGGCCCGCTCTGCCAACTTGGTCAGCTCAAGTTTGGTTTGATCGGCGACACCGGTGAACATCTCAAACAGGCGGTTTTCCACCTGTTGCACATCGAAGCGCCACCAGGCTGAGAGCTGCTCGCCAGTCTCCATCAGGTAGTTGGCCGCATCTTTCATGTCCCGTTCGATGTAGCCGGATACCTTCTCCGCCTCCTCGCGGCTGAGCTCCCCCAGTTCGATCAGTTTCTCCCTGGCGTCTGCCAAGTACTCCTTAAGGCCTGGCAGGGCACTCTCCTTGGCCGAGTCCGCTGCTTCGTGCACTTCTTGCAGCATCTTGTCATAGGCTGCGGCCAAACGATCGAAGGGGTCTTGGGGGGCGGATGATGACATGGCTGACTCCTAGGGTCTGGAAACCAATTCTTGTTGCTCTATATGTAAGGATGGATCAATTTTCAGCTGTCGCCAAGGGTGCAGGGACCAGCGCCAAGTTCAATTTTCAGCCTGCCGCATCAAACCAGCTTTTAAATAACAGAAATCCGCCCCCTGCACCTAGACCGAGTCCCAGGGCGGTAGCCAGGGTGGTAGGCAGCAATCCGCCGCTGCCGAATACCAGCAGCAGTGAACCACTGAGTAACATGGCACCACCCGCAACCGTGGTGACGGTATTCCGATGGTTATGGCGCAGCTGTTCACGCAGCAGCTGGAGTTCGTCGGATTTCCATTTGATCTCCAGACGACCGGATGAGGCATCGTCGATAATCTTATGCAGCTTGTGGGGCAGATCGGGCAGGTGTTCCGCGATTTCAGGCAGGTTCTTTTTCAGTTTGCCGATGAAGGCCCTGCGTCCGACCTGCTCGCTCATCCAGCGTTCCAGAAAGGGTTTCGCGGTGGTCCAGAGATCGAGCTGGGGATAGAGTTGCCTCCCCAGGCCCTCGATGTTGAGCAGGGTTTTTTGTAACAACACCAGTTGTGGCTGGACCTCCATGTCAAAACGCCGTGCGGTCTGAAACAGCCTGAGCAGAAAGTGGCCAAAGGATATCTCGCTCAGGGGTTTCTCGAAGATCGGTTCACTGACGGTGCGGATAGCCGATTCAAACTCCTCGACCCGGGTCTCCTCGGGAACCCATCCCGACTGGATATGTAGTTCAGCCACCCGTTTATAGTCACGATTGAAGAATGCCAACAGGTTGTCGGCCAGGTAGCGCTTGTCTTCCTCGGTGAGGGTCCCCATGATGCCGAAGTCGACGGCGATATAGCGGCCGTTGGCTTCAACAAAGATATTCCCGGGGTGCATGTCGGCATGAAAGAAGTTGTACTTGAAGACCTGGGTGAAGAAGATCTCCACGCCCCTTTCGCCCAGCAACTTCATGCTGATGCCCTGTTGGCGCAAGGCCTCGATGTCACCCACTGGGGTGCCGCTGATACGCTCCATCACCAATACATTCTGGCGGGTAAGGTCCCAGTATACTTCCGGCACGTAGAGGGCCTCGCTGTTGAGAAAGTTGCGTCTCAATTGTGAGGCATTGGCTGCTTCCCGCATCAGGTCCAGTTCGTCAAAGATGGTCTTTTCATACTCTTGAACAACCTCGATGGGTCTCAGGCGGCGTCCCTCCTTCCAGTACTTTTCAGCCATACGGGCAATGGTATAGAGCAGATCCACGTCCCGTCGGATGGTCTTTTCGATCTGCGGTCGTAGTACTTTGACCACCACTTTTTTTCCATCCTTCAACTGGGCGGTATGCACCTGTGCAATGGAAGCGGAGGCTAGGGGTTGTTCATCGAATGCCTCGAGCAGTCTGTCGATGGGTTGACCATAGGCCTTCTCGATAATGGCGCGGGCCTTGTCTCCCGGGAATGGCGGCACCCGGTCCTGCAGCTTGGCCAGCTCGTTCGCCAGGTCATCGGGCAACAGATCCCTTCGGGTGGAGAGGATCTGGCCGAATTTGACGAAAATAGGTCCCAGATCCTCCAGCGCCCGCCGGATACGCACCGGATAAGGGGCGCGATCCTTGCGGAACCAGTACCAGGGTGAAAGGTAGATGAGAAATCGAATCGGCCGGAACAGATGGGTCGCGAGGATCACCTCATCCAGGCCGTGGCGCAGCAGAACCAGATTGATATGTATCAGCCGGATGGCCTGGGAGGGGTGTATCACGAGGTCTTACCCTTAATATCCAACTGCTGTTTGAGCCTCTGGATTCGGGCCTCCAGCCGCTCGGCATCATCGCGCAATCGGTCGACCTCATTCAGGAAGGAGGATATTTCATATCGTGCTGGAAGCAGTCGCAGCTCCTCCTGCAGATACTCCTGCAGATTCTGTTCTGTGGTCCGATTCACCGAGCGTCCCCAATTGAATGCTGTCCGAACGAGATTGCCGATTTCGTGAGCGGCAACATCACCCGTGACCCGGGAAAGCTGCTCCTCCCAGTCGATTTCCAGGTCAGCTAAAATTGCGCCGAATTGGTGCGCGAGGGTGGTATCACCCTCAATCTCAACCGCACCCTTGAAGAGTTGATCCGCGCTCTCCCGGGTGCCGCGCATACGCATCAGATCGATGGGTGTGCCGCGTAGACGACAGTCGGCCTGGCCTTCGAACTCATTCAGAATTTGAATCCCGTTGGGATCGGGGATGAGATAGAGGGAGGCGCCCATGCCCAGCAGTTCCAGCTGAATCACCTTGCCATGCATGGGTCTGAGTCGAGCGGGTGTCTCCGGATCGAGGAGAATGGCCTGGTTCAACAATGCCTCGAGGGTTGCTGATAGTGCAGCAGTGATGGTCATGACCCCTGATTCTCCTGTGACCTAGAGTTTGTAGCCTCGATGAATAGCCACGACACCGCCGGTCAGATTGAAGTAGTCACAGCGCTCGAAACCGGCGTGTTCCATCATTGCCTTGAGTGTCTCCTGATCAGGGTGCATGCGGATGGATTCAGCCAGGTAGCGGTAGCTCTCCTCGTCATCGGTGACCAGTTTGCCGATTTTCGGTAACAGGCTGAATGAGTAGAGGTCGTAGACCTTCTCAAGGGCCTTGTTGGTGGGTTTGGAAAACTCCAGCACCAACAGGCGTCCGCTTGGTTTGAGGATGCGGAAAATCGCATTCAATGCCAGCTGTTTATCGGTAACGTTACGCAGGCCAAAGCCGATGGTAACACAATCGAAATGGTTGTCGGGAAAGGGCAGATGCTGGGCATCTGCCTGTACATAGCGCATATTGCCGACCCGTCCCTGGTCCTCCATACGCGTTCTGCCTACGATTAACATCGAGGCGTTGATGTCAGAGAAGACCACCAGGCCGTCATCACCCACCAGGCCGCTGAACCTGGCTGAGAGATCACCGGTGCCGGCGGCCAGGTCCAATACCCTCTGCCCCTGACGGACACCTGACAGCTGTATGGCTTGACGTTTCCACAGTCGGTGTATGCCGAACGACATCAAGTCGTTCATCAGGTCATACTTGTTGGCCACCGAGTCGAATACCTCGCGTACCCTGCTCGCCTTCTCACTGACCGGGACATCCTGATAACCGAAATGTGTGGTCTTCTCATCCTTCATGAATCTTTACCTGTCTTCCACAGCCGGTTGTTCAAGCCGATGGCTGCTTGCGCTCAAAACCGGCACTCTGCAGTCGTTGCAGGTAGTCCTGCCAGTTCCGCTCATAGTTCAGGCCAAGCTGATAGAGCGTATCCCAGGAGTAGATGCCGGTGTTGTGTTCATCATCGAAGTGCAGGCAGATGGCATAATTTCCCACAGGATCGATATGGGCAATGTTCACCTCTTCCTTGCCGACCTGCAACACCTCTTGGCCGGGACCATGGCCCTGTACCTCCGCCGAGGGGGAGAACACCCTGAGATACTCGGCGGGATAGCTGAATTTACTGCCATCGTCGAAGCTGATTTCCAAAACTCGGGACTGCTTGTGCAGATGGATCTCTGTCGGATTGGGGTGTGACATGGTTTCCTCTCACTCTTGGGGGCTGTTAACGACAAACAACCATTCTATCCCCAGATCAATGCGATATACCCGGCAGGTATAGGGTGATCTGGCATCCATACCTCAAAGGATGTACTGACTCAGATCTTCGTCCGCCGCCAACTCCGAGAGTTGATTGTCGACGTAGCTCTCATCAATGACAATGGTTTCACCGGCATGCTCCGAGGCCTCGTAAGAGACACTCTCAAGCAGACGCTCCATGACCGTATGCAGGCGGCGCGCACCGATATTTTCTGTCCGTTCGTTTACCTGCCAGGCGGTCTCCGCAATACGGCGAATACCTGCCTCGGTAAAGCTCAGACCAACCTCCTCCGTCTCCAGCAGGGCCTGGTACTGCTCGGTCAGTGATGCGTCGGGCTCGGTAAGGATGCGGGTGAAATCATCGGTCGTCAGTGCGGACAGCTCCACCCGAATCGGCAATCGGCCCTGGAGTTCGGGTATCAGGTCGGAAGGTTTTGCCAGATGGAAGGCGCCGGATGCAATGAACAGGATGTGGTCAGTCTTGACCATGCCGTGTTTGGTGGAGATGGTACACCCCTCCACCAAGGGCAGCAGATCCCGCTGCACACCCTCGCGGGAGACGTCGGCACCTCTGGTTTCGGCGCGACTGGTCACCTTGTCAAGCTCGTCGATAAAGACGATCCCATGCTGTTCCACCATCTCGAGGGCACGCAGTTTGAGATCCTCCTCATTGATGCGTTTGGCCGCTTCTTCATCGCCCAGGACCTTGAACGCATCCTTGATGCGTAGTTTGCGTCGACGGGTGCGGCCGGTCCCCAGGTTCTGGAACATGCCTTGCAGCTGGCTGGTCATCTCCTCCATACCGGGGGGCGCCATGATCTCGACCCCGACAGGGGTGGCGTTGACCTCGATATCGATCTCCTTGTCATCGAGCCCGCCGCTACGCAGCTTGTCACGGAATTTTTCACGGGTTGCATCGGAGACCCCCGCGCTGGATTCGCTGTCACCCCAACCCGTGGAGGTGGGTGTGGGAAGCAAGGCGTCAAGGATCCTCTCCTCGGCGGCCTCTCTGGCATCACCGGAAACCTTGGCCATTTCACCCTCACGCACCATTTTGACGGCTGAGTCGGTAAGTTCGCGGATGATCGAGTCGACCTCTCGACCCACATAACCGACCTCGGTGAATTTGGTGGCCTCCACCTTGAGGAAAGGTGCGTTGGCCAGTTTCGCCAGGCGACGGGCGATCTCGGTCTTGCCGACACCGGTCGGACCGATCATGAGGATATTCTTCGGTGTTATCTCGTTGCGCAGGCTTTCCGGCACCTGGGCGCGGCGCCAGCGGTTACGCAGGGCGATGGCGACGGCGCGCTTGGCATCTGTCTGGCCGATAATGTGTTTATCCAGTTCAGCGACGATCTGTTGAGGCGTTATTTCCGGCATCAATGGTTTCCGCAAATTGTTGTCCGACTGTGAATCTGTGGCGAGGTGCCTTAGCTCTGGCTGTCCAGCTCTTCCAGTACGAGATTATGGTTGGTGTAGATACAGATATCGGCAGCGATACCGAGTCCCTTTTCGACGATTTCACGGGCACTGAGTTCCGTATTGTCCAGCAGCGCCCGTGCCGCGGCCTGGGCAAAGCTGCCACCCGAACCGATGGCCATCAGATTGTGTTCCGGCTCGATCACATCACCGGTGCCGGAGATGATCAGCGAGGTCTCGTTGTCGGCAACACACAGCAATGCCTCGAGGCGCCGCAGCGCCCGGTCGGTACGCCAATCCTTGGCCATCTCCACGGCTGCCCGGGTAAGGTGCCCCTGGTGCTTTTCCAGTTTGCCCTCGAAGCGCTCGAACAGGGTAAAGGCATCCGCGGTCGCCCCGGCAAAACCGGCGATAACCTTTCCTTTATAGAGCTGTCGTACTTTTCGGGCATTGCCTTTCATTACGGTATTGCCAAGGGAAACCTGGCCGTCACCGCCAATGACCACTGTACCGTTACGCCGGACTGAGAGTATGGTTGTGCCTTTGAAGTTTTCCACGCCGTTACCGAGAGTTCTTAATTGAGCTGGCGATTGTACCTGAGGTGGAGGCCGGTGAAAAATCTAGAAGGGGTTGGATGACTTTTTTTGGGACGTTCAATATAAGGGTTTTCACTTCCTTGTTTGGTCTGGGTATCCGTGGCAGAGTCATGACTATGTCAATCAGACTCACCCGAATTGCTGTCATTGGAATAGTCTGTCATCTCGTCCCGGTTGCCCAGGCAGAAGATGTCAGCCGCCTGATACAAACACCGTTAAGTGCCGATGCGGTTGCCCAACAGGTCTATACTGCGGCTCATGGTGGACTGGTGGATAATGCCCTCAGCAAGCGCCGGGGGAGAGAGGTCGCGGTGGTGGTCAATCGAGCACCCTTGGCGATGCGCACCCAGGACCGGGTGCCTGGGGTGCAGACCTTTGATACCTATGTCAACAATGCGCCGCAAGATCCGGCTATCGAGACTCTGCAGATGGCGATCCTCACCTCAGGCAAGACCAAGGGTACAGGTGTGCTGTTCACCCGTTACACCGATCCCGGCAAGGGTGCTGTCATCTCCATGTGGTTACCTGCCTTGCGTAAGATACGACGGATCAATGAGCCCTCCCATGAAGATGTCTGGTTCGGCACCAATCTGACCTATGGTGAGTTGGTGTTGCGTACCCCTGGGGATGAGGTTCATGAACTGCTGGGAGAGGCCAAGGTGGAGGCGTGCCTGGCTGCGATGGAGTTGCAGCCCTGGGAAAAGACCCGTTACACAAGACATCTGCCCGGCCCGCAATGCGCCCATATCGGTAAGCCGGTCTATCTGCTGAAGAGTACCACCAAGTTCAAAAACTGGTGGTACGACTACCATGTCAGTGAAATCGATAAACGTACTTACGCCCTCTATAAAACGGTCTACTATAAGGGTGGCGAGATGATCAAGACGGTTTATATCGATTGGCAGTCCCTCGATCAGCCGGACCCGCGTATTACCTATCCCAGGTATATCTACGCCATCTCTCACCAGGATGGCAAGGACAGTATGGTGTATGTGCCACGGAGTACGATCTCGTTGAATGTGGAGCTTGCCGACGAGTTCTGGTCTGAACAGACGCTGCAGAATTATGCTCGTTAGGGTCATTGGATGTGGCTTAACTGGCCCTATAGCAATGTGTGATGACGACACAGAATAGAGATTACGCAGACGCATACGCCCGTTTTGTGCTCAGGCATCGTCGGGCGGTGATTATATTGCTGTTCGCTTCAACCCTGCTGGCGCTGTTCTTCGTCGACCGGGTGAATCTGCGCAATGATCCGGACTCCCTGTTGCCCCTCACGAATCGTTATATCGCCACCAATCTCTATAGCGACCTTACCTATGGCATGGGCAACCTGATGGTATGGGGTTTGAAGGTCAAGCAGGGGGATATCTATCAACCCTGGTTTCTCGAGATGGTGAATGATTTCTATCGGGATGTGAGTGGGCTGGAGTACGCCAACCCGGTCAACTTTGTCGGCTTGCCCTCATCCAAGTTGCGCAACCTTGGGATTACCGACTCCGGAAGTCTCGATTATCGGCGTCTGATGCCGGTGAACGGTCTTGCCAATGATCGACCCCAGCGGCAGCAGCAGATCGATTACCTGCGTCGGGGCCTGGAACAGCACCTGGTGCTGGAGCCCCTCCTGGTCTACTACCAGGATGCCGAGGGCAACAAGTGCGAGATGATCGGCGCGGACGGGAAGATAAGCAATGCCTCGGTGCGGCATGTCCACGAGAACTGTCGGGCAGTGGGGACCTTCATCATCGGCGATTTCAGCAATGAGCTGAAGGATAATCATCTGCAATGGATTGACACCGCAAAGGGGGTGATGGCGGAATACCAGGCCCGGTATGGGGATCGGGTCGAATTTACCATTTCAGGAGAGCCCTACTTTCTCGCTTCCATGGTCCAGGAGCTATGGGACAAGGCGTGGCTGTTCGGGGTCTCGCTGCTGATTATCCTGATCGTGCTCTGGTATGAGTTTCGGCACTGGAGCTGTGCGGTTCTGCCCCTGCTGGGTGTCGGCATGACCATCATCCTTACCCTTGGCTTGATGGGATACACCCAGTTCAGACTCACTACCATGATGGCCCTGACCCCCATGCTGCTGCTGGCGATCGGTATCGGCCACTCCATGCAGATCACCCGGCGCTATATGCAAGAGCTGCAAAAAAGCGGGGATCATGCTCAGGCGGCGCATACTGCGATTCGTTTTACTGTAGTACCGGCAGCCCTATCCATCGGTACCGATCTGCACGGTTTTTTTGCCATCTCCTTCATCGATATCTCGTTTTACAAGGCCTATGCCTATTTCGGCATTTTCGGCATGTCCACCCTGATCCTCACCACCACCACCCTGATTCCGCTGCTGATGATCACATTCCCGCCCAAATTGCATGACCGGGAGAGCGGGCGGGGTTGGGAGTTGCGACTGGCCAAGGGGATGACCCGGCTGCTGACGGGGCCGCTCAAGTGGTTGCCTGTGGTAAGCGTTATCGGGATCTGGTTGATCTCTGCCTATGCCGCGGAATTGGACAGGGGCTTCACCGCCCTGATAGCCGGGGAGGCGGGTCGTGATGATCCGGAGATTGCGCGCATTCAGGATGAGTTCGACATCATGCCCGGTGTGGAGAAAGGCATCCACTATCCCCGGGCGGCCTATAAGGATCACTATCTGCTGGGTGGCTTATTGACAGGCAGTAGTGAGGTCAAGGCGATAGCCGATCTGGAGGCCCTGTCAAGCATGATGCCGGGGGTGATTACGGCGAATCTGGTGATTCGTTCCAAGGCAGGCAGCCTGCCACCCTGTGGTCTGGACGCCTGGAGTGAGACCGGGGAACGGGTGGTGGGAGCCGATCGATGTTTCGATAGTATGGAGGATCCACCCCAGGGTATCTTCAATCGAGCCGAGGTGTTGAGCGCCCTCTCCGATTTCGAGGATTGGCTGCGCGGTCATCCCCATATCGGCTTTACCGCTTCCTATGTACAATTCGTCAAAACCCTCAACATGCTGCTGAACGCCCCGGAAGGGGAGGCGCCAGTGGCGCATATGAATCTCTACGCCATACCGACCCTGCAGCACATGCGGCAAAACGCCTACGCCTATCGCCTTCCAGGAGAGGCCGGGCGTTATCCCGATCCTGACCAAACGGTGCAGCTCTATAATGGTATGTTGACCACCAGTGCGGAGGCGGGGGAGCTGGAGGCCTTTGTCAACACCCGAAGTTGGGATGAGGGCATTGTAGTCGGTTTCGTCAACACCATGGATCCCAAACAGACCCACCAGACAATCCTCGATATTCAGCGCTATCTGCAACAACATGCAGACGATCCGGGCATGGATCTGCTGCGTATCGGGGTCGAGGCTGGAGAGGAGATCCAAATCCCTGCCAAGGCTGAAAAGCCGGCACACACCGTCGTGACCGGGGACTCCATACCTGGTAAGGCCGCGATCGGTGGCTTTCTGGGTGTTACCGAGGCGACCCGGGATGTGGCCTTCAAGGAGTGGCTGAACGCCCCGGTGGCCACATCCCTGACCGTGTTTCTCATGACCTTGATCATGTTTCGTTCCTGGATGATCGCCAGTATCCTGATCAGTCTCTGTTTCATCACCCTGATGACCCAATATGGCCTGGGTGCCTATATGACCTCTATCGGCGAGTGGTCCGCCAATCTTGCCTTCCATGTACAGGTGGCCCTGAGTATCGCCATGGGATTGGGTGTGGACTATGGAGTCTATATGGTATCCCGCCTGCGTGAGGAGATGCGCGCCTCCGGTGAGGATTGGCGCA
Source organism: gamma proteobacterium symbiont of Ctena orbiculata (assembly GCA_003094555.1). Classification (GTDB taxonomy): domain Bacteria; phylum Pseudomonadota; class Gammaproteobacteria; order Chromatiales; family Chromatiaceae; genus Thiodiazotropha. The sequence goes on along the minus strand of NATW01000092.1, from coordinate 7,077 downwards.
CTGCCCTCGAGTCCACCCTGGAAACCACCGGATCGGCGATACTCATCTCCATGCTGGTGTTGCTGGGGAGTTTCATCCCCTTGATGAATACCGAACTGGCCAATCTCTGGTCGGTCAGCCTCTACATATCCGAGGCCCTGATCATGGATGTCTTCATCGCCCTGCTGGTACTGCCGCTGATGGTCAATTGGCTGCGCCCGCGGTTTGTCTTTGCAGTTGATCGGGCAAATAGGGAGAAACAAGCCGCAAATGAAGCCAAATCGCCGCAAAATTAACTCCAAATGCGCGATCAGAGTGTAGGGTGCGGCTTGCCGCAGCATGACACTACCCTCCCGCGAGGGATTGCAGATGCTTAATCCCGCTTCTTTTTCGCCCTTGGATGGGCCTTGTCATAGACCTCGGCCAGGTGCTGGAAATCGAGATGGGTGTAGATCTGGGTGGTGCTGATGTTGGCGTGCCCCAGGAGTTCCTGAACCGCGCGCAAGTCACCGGATGATTCCAAGAGATGGCTGGCAAAGGAGTGGCGCAGCAGGTGGGGATGGACATTGCGGGGTGCGCCCTGGGCAATCGACCAACTGTTGAGTTGGCGTTGAATGGTGCCGCGATTGATACGCCTGCCCCGCACCCCGACGAACAGCGCGATCTCATCCTGGGCCGCCATTTGCGGCCTGATGGCGAGCCATTGTTGCAGGGCCTGTTTGGCAAATTTTCCCACCGGCAGTCGCCGGGCCTTCGCCCCCTTGCCGGTAACCTCAACCAGTTGCTCCTTCAGGTCGATATCCTGCAGATCGAGGCTGACCAGTTCCGCCAGGCGCAGCCCCGAGGAGTAGAAGAGTTCCATGATCGCTCGATCGCGTATTGCCACCGGGGAGTCGTCATGGATATCCAGGAGGCGGCTGACCTGGTCCGCATCCAAGGTAACAGGCAGCTTGCGCCGTATCTTGGGTGCGCGCACACCCAATGCCGGGTTGGAGTCAAGCTGCTGTTCCCGGATGAGAAAATTGAACAGTCCGCGTAGGCTGGAGAGTTCCCGATGCAGGCTCTTTGCCGCCAGCCCTCCCCGGTGCCGACTGGCGATGTAGTGTCTTACATGGTGTTGAGTGACCTCTCCCCAGTGTTTCAACTGGTGGGCCTCCATCCAGGCCAATGCTGCCTTCAGATCACGCCCGTAACTCTCCAGGGTGCGAGGCGAGAGGCGCCGTTCATGGCGTAGGTAGTCCCTGTAACGGTCTATCCACTCCTGTAATTGCAGGCTGCGAGGAGTGGACATGTAGTCTATATACCGGGAAGGGAGACGGCTTGCAGGGTGCGACTGATAATCTCGCCAAGGCGGGTGAGAAACTCCGTGCCATGGTGGGGGGCGAACCGATCGGGCTCACAGCTGCCGATGGCGAGCAGGCCGAGTGCTCCCTCACTCTTTAGCGGGATCAGTGCGGTTGAGGCGATCCGGTCACCTTCGGTACCGAAGATATAGTCGAGTTGATCCTGTTCGAGCTTGCCGCAGATGGGTTGGTTGTGGCTGAAAAACTGCTCGAATGTGGCGGTTTGACCACTCAGGGCCTCGTCCAGGTGATCATCGATATGGCTGGAAGAGAAGAGTCTCAACTCCACCGCATCGGCCTTGAAATCGTCATGCAGCTCATCCTCCAGTGCATTCAGGACCTCTTCGAAGGTAGCAGCGTCGATCAGCTCCAGGGTCAGGCGATGCATGCGCTCCTGCAGCTGATCATTGGTGCGCGCGACCTGCAGCAGTTCTGAGAGCTGTTGCTGAGACTCCTGTAGCTGGTTGCGCAGGGTCTCGACCTGGCGTTCGATCAGGGAGACAGCCGCGCCGCTCTCGTGGGGTATCACTATCTTGCCGAGCAGCTCGGGATGATCCGTGAAGAAATCGGGGTGCTGATCCAGGTATTCGACGACTTGCTCTTCGAATTCATCCACTTGGGTCGATTTTTTGGGTGCTTTCTGTTTCATAGGTCGATGGTTCCTTCGTACACGGTCTCTGCCGGACCTTCAATGAGTACGGACTGGCCTTCTGAGTGCCACTTTACCACAAGATCGCCGCCAGGTAGGTGTACCACGACCTCTTCATCCAGCAGACCGAGTTGGCGGCCGGCGACCACGGCTGCGCAGGCACCGGAACCACAGGCGAGTGTTTCTCCTGTGCCGCGCTCGTAGACCCGCAGATGTATCTCTGAGGAGTGGACCACCTGCATGAAGCCTACATTGGTGCGTTGGGGGAAATCAGGGTGATTTTCAATCAATGGTCCGAGGGTTGCTACCGCTGCATGATCGACACTGGGCACGATCAGTACGGCATGTGGATTGCCCATGGATAGTACCGATATCGATAGTAGCTGATCATCCACTTGCAGGGAGTAGGTTTGCGCTTGTTGCGGTGCCGTGAAGGGTATCGAGGCGGGTTCGAATATGGGTGCGCCCATATCCACTTCAACATTACCGTCAGTCAGCAGTCGCAGGGTGATCTTGCCAGCCAGGGTTCCGACAGGGATTGAAGATTTTGTGCTCAGACCCCTATCTTTGACAAAGCGTGCAAAACAGCGCGCACCATTGCCGCAAGCCTCCACTTCGGAACCGTCAGGGTTAAAGATACGATAATAAAAATCTGTATCGTCGCCTCTTGGGGATTCGATCACTAATACCTGGTCGCAACCGATGCCGAAGTGTCGGTCAGCCAGTTTTTGGATGGTTTGTTGCGAGAACTCTATGGGTTGACTGATAGTGTCGATTACCACGAAGTCATTGCCAAGCCCATGCATTTTTGTGAAACCAACTTTCATGGCTTTTGTACTTCTGCCGGTTTTTCCGACGGCTCCTCGGCTGGTAGATGCAGCGGGCCTTTTTGCCCACATGCGCTGATCAGCAGGAGTAGCGACAGGAGGGGTGTTGTCAGTTGCAGTAGCTTTCGGTGCACGCGCACTCTCCGGATGGATTTGCCCATGTTTTCACCGTGCTAGCATACATCATTTATGCTTTAGGCGTATGCGGCAACAGGAGAAGGCTTAAGTGTTCGACGCCTGCTGACTCTGTGTCTGTCCAGTGACTAGACTGATGAAGTAGAAGAGCGTGTCGCCAGCGATGGTAACCAAGCGGAACAGGAGTGCAAGAATCAGTGCATTCGCCTCACCCGTAAAGGGTGAGAGCAGCAGGATCAGAATGGCTTCACGGATGCCGATGCCGGATGGTGCGCCCGGGGTCAGGAAGCCGACTGACCAGGCAATAGCGAAGGCGCTGAGAACAATGAGATAGTCCGAGTCCAGGGTGAAGCTTTCCCCATAGACTCCGATGACCACCAGGGCAATACCGGAAACGAGAAAAAAAAGCGCATAGTAGATAAGCGGAGGCAGCATCAATAGTGGCGATGCGGATGTTGCGACCGGTTTAAACTTTTTGATTAACCAAGGTGTTGCAAGATAACCGGCGATGATGACCGGTAATCCATATATCCACCATGTTATTGATGTGAATTGATCGAGTACCCCCCTGCCGCCAATCAGGGTTATGATCAGCGAGGCACTGACCAGACCGATGATTTCATACAGGGCGGCAATCGCAAGATGGCCGTGGGATACACCCGCGAGCCTGCCCATGGTATGTCTGCCTGCGATATGGGCGATATTCCCCGGGACATATTTGGCAATCTGACTCTTGCCGTAGATCCTGCATAGGGTACGCCAATCGACAGTTGTTTCGCCACATACTCTGAGTAGTCGTATCCAGGCGGCGGCCAAAAGATAGTTAGCCAGGGCATAGGTGATTATACCGAATCCAACAGGTAGAATAGTCGTGGTTGTTGGAGTCCATGACGCTAGGGTTTCACGGTATCCCCAAAGCTGACTGCCGATGTAATAGAAAGACACAAGGACAAGAAGAGTGCCGAGGATTGAAATCCATTGCTGGGGGGTGCGTGTTTTATTATTTGGATCAGGCTTCATGGCAAAAGTGGGTTGCTTCGATGTCGATTATCGGATGGATAGCGTTTCTGTCGTGACTGACAATCCGGTCGGTGTATGAGCAGATCGTCCGGGTTTGTCACGCCTCTGATTGGCCATTCGGTGCCATTTCTGGTGCTATTCCTGATTGCCGTCGTCATGTTAGGGGCGAATCCCCTGGCCGGTGAAACCATTGCGCCGTTCGATATTCTTACGCGTGTGCCTGGTTGGAAGAATACAGGGATCGTAAGTCCGGTCAAGCATCATAAGCACTCGGATGTGCTTGATTACAAATTGCCATCCTGGCGTTTTGCGCGAGAAAAACTGCGCCAGGGAGAGCTGCCTGTTTGGAATCCCCATGTGCTCGGGGGCGAACCCCTCTTGCTATCGATCACGCGCTCAATCATTACCCCGGCGTTTGCCGCCTATGCAGTGATCGATGATGAGGGTGTTGGCCTATATGTCTCGGCACTGCTCAATTTGCTTGTGATCTCAGTGGGGAGCTATCTGCTTTTTCTAAGTCTGACCGGCAATCGCCTGGCGGCGCTGTTGGGTGCCGTTGCATTCAGTTATTCAGGTTTCAATCTCTCCTGGTTTCTTTGGCATCACGTGAATACCAGTATCTGGATTCCATGGCTGCTCTTTTTTGCCTTACGTTTGCTGCAGACCGGTGATGCCAGACATGTGGCGTGGTTGGCGCTCTCCTCCGCAATGATGCTGCTGGGCGGTTTTCCCACAGTGGCTGTGTATGGCTATATCGCCTTGCTGTTGTTGCTCGTTTGCTGGTCGCTGCTTTCAGGCAACAGGTTGCGATTGGTGCTGCAGAGAGATGTACTGGCATCCCTGGGTATTCTCTTGTCGTTGATGCTGGCATTCCTGTTTCTGTTTTGTCTTGACGAATCCTTGGGGCGGTTGGATCTGAGCTATCGACGGGGCGGCACTGCTTTCCGCTCGCTTCAGGACCTGCTGTTGTTTGTGCTGCCATTCAGCGATGGGCCGCTTACCTTGGGAAGAACAGGATATGTCGGGCTGCTGCCGTTGGTGCTGTTTTTTCCCGCGTTTTGGTTGGCCTGGAAGACAAAACTGAATTGGAGATATGCCTGGGGTTTTTCACTCATCATAGTGATATCTCCAATCGCCTTTGCCTGGATTCCGATGGAGGCCATCAGACAGATACCGCTCATCGGAACCAGTATGATCAGCAGGTTGATTCTGATCATCGGTTTGGGTTTTTCAATCCTCACCGTATTGGTCCTGACTGCCGGATATGAACGCTTCGGTAAAGGTGCGCCAAGATGGGCTAACCTGGTTCTGGTCCTGCTGTTGCTTGTTCAGGTGGCTGATCAACGGCATGTTTTTCAAACACTGGTTGGTCATGTAAATGCTGAAACCATCTATCCATCGACAGCGACCATCGACTATGTCAGCAACAATATCGAGCCACTGCAAAGCGTCTTATCGGACCGGGGTTATCTTCTGCCCGGCGTACTTTCCGCGTATGGCCTGTCTGAGTGGTTCGCCCATGGGTTTCGCACTCGTCAAGAGAAGCAGCTGCTTGAAGGCGTGGTAGATGGACCGTTTCTTACGCCTACAGCCGCCGGCTTTTTATGCGACCAGGTCAAATTTGATGATGCACAAGGCCTGACTCAATTGGCTATCAGATATGTACTCTGTTCCGTTGCTCCCAGGCACGGGGATAATCCTGGAAGGCAGCTTGTGTTTGATACCGTGGCAAAACAATCGGCCGAAAACAGAGGATTGGATCTGGCTCGGCATAAGGTTGTTCAACGGGTCGATTTGTCCGATTCAATCACTTTTGATCGAATTGAAGTGCCGCTGCTATCAATCAACGCTGCAAAATCTCCTATGCTGAGTCTCGAGCTTATCAGCCTGTCGAATACTGCCGCGGTATCAGCGCCCTGTGAGCTTCAGCGGGATAGCAAGTCAGATTACCTGCTATGCCGTTTCCCGGAGCAGGTCAGACTTGACAAGGGGCGTTATGAAATAGAGCTGGTGATGGAGCCAAGCGAGGAGGATGTATCAGTAGTGGTAGGGGTGTATGATTCAAATACCGACCTGCTGCAGCTAGCCGTCGATGATGTAACAAGTGATAGAGTGCTTGGTCTGCGTGGTTATAGGCCGCTGCAGCCGTCCGCCTATCAGACGCTATTCAGCGGCGGCAATCAAACCTATGGTGTGATTGAACCAGAACCCGGTATGGTCCTGGTCGAGAACATGCGAGTCAAGGGGAGTGCTTACTTCGTTTCAACACTCAATGGTCAACCTCAATATGACCTGCTGAAGACGAGCCGTTATCGCGCAACTGCGATGCAGTTTGAGTATATGGGGAACGAACCCGGTTGGGTGGTTATCCCGGTGAGGAACTATCCGGGCTGGTCGTTTGCGGTAAATGACAGACCCGTTGAACCGGATCTGCTCAAGGGTGTATTGCCGGCTGTGCCTGTGAGGGGTGGCGAATCAATCGAATATAGCTATCGACCTGTCCACTATCTATGGCCGGCAATGGTATCGATTTTAGGGTTACTGCTATGCCTGGGACTGTTTTTTAAAGCGCGAATAATAAACCAATGGTTATCGGATCAAGAAAACTAGAATCACCAACCCGTTGGGCCACAGCTGCGTCGCCGGACTGGGGTGGTGTGGTCGTCCTGGCAGTGCTCATTGCCGCGGTTCTGTTTCGTTACTGGATAACCGCGGGCCTACCTATTACCGCCCATGCCCATGGTACCTTTGACGACGCACTATTCATGCGCCTTGCACAAAGCATTGCTGCAGGGGAGTGGCTGGGTGAGTATGACAAACTGACCTTGGTAAAGGCGCCACTCTATTCCATCTTCATTGCGGCCAACTATCTGTCGGGTCTGCAGTTCAAATCAATGGAGCATTTGCTCTATATCCTGGCATGTGTGGTGATCTACTTCGCCCTGGTGAGGGCCTCTGTCAATCGCTATCTTGCACTGCTGCCTTTCCTGTTCTTGCTCTTTAATCCCTATCACCATAGCAGCGTGGAGCGCGGCTGGTTTTATGCAGCGGTTGTTTTCCTGGTGATTGCCGGTTTGCAGTACATGATCACGATGCGTGCTGTTTCAGGTCATATAAAGTGGCA
>NATW01000091.1 GCA_003094555.1 gamma proteobacterium symbiont of Ctena orbiculata | reverse complement strand
GGATTATGTGGACGGCACAAAGAGTGACTTATGACGCCGGCACAAATAATGTGTTATGTGGAAATATGTTCTATGTTTGTTCTCTAGAGAGTTTAATCGCATGGAGCGACCCATCTCATGGAAAAAAGAGAATCTTCCAAAGATCCCTGAATAGAGATTTTCTGGCTTAAATACAGTGATGTACTGAAGCTTTTCCGCATCCCCGCGCGGTCGATTAGCTGCTATCGGCGGCATCTTGAATTCTTCCTTGACGACCATCCCGATACGGGACTCAAGGATCATTGGATTTCCGGTTCCAAAACGCTTGGGAAAGATCATCCTCCAGTGGCAAGACGCTACGAAATGATCGAGAAGGCGGTGAAGGATCCCAACAACAGATTGGCGAGGAAATTCCCGGATATTTACCGGAAATATCTGATTTTCATGAGAGTTTTGGATTATTCTCCAAACACCGAGAAAAGCCACCTTGCCTGGATCAAGCGTTTTCTTCTGTTCCATTCCGAAAAGCATCCCTGTGACTGCGGAGAAATTGAACTGGCTTCTTTTTTAGAACATTCAGGGGTAAACCGCAAGATATTTAGGGCGTTGGATTCACCTAATACATACAACCGGGAGTTGGGGAATGGTATGCGCCGGGCTTATGGCTATTGTCCCTAGGATCTCACCGCCAACACGATCTGATTCCTGAGGGACTTCAGCAGATTGAGTCGCTTTTTATCGATCTCCAGACCGCGGGGGCTGGAGTGGTCCGCGTAGATCAAACCCACTGCCCTGTTGTTGACCACCAGCGGAAAGAGCAGGAACGATCCGGCACTGGAGATCTTCTTATACCATTCGGGAATATCAGCCTGGATCTTGTCTTCGGTGGTGTCTGCAATATAGACATCGACGGCATTCTTCAATGCCCCGTGAAACACATCCACTTTGTAGATCGTGGGGAAGTGGAATAGCTTGACGAACTCTTCGGCGGTATCGCCAAAACCCAACCGGCCCACCATCTCACCCCGCTTACGATCCAGTAACGCCAATACGACTCGCTGAAAACCCACCGCACGATACATGGTTTCGAGCACTACGTTAAATATCTCGGACACACTATGGTTACCCACCAGCATGCCCGTCACCTCCTGCAGGCCATCCATGAGCAGGGCTTCGGCGTCTTCCGGGGTTGTTGGGGCAGCAACGCCTGCCGCTGTGGTTTCGACTGTCTGGGTCCCCTCTTCATCCAGGATCTGGGTTTCACCCAGACCATCCTTGTCTATCCCTTTGGGTTTGCTTTTTTCCACCCCCTTGTGGGATTGCAGATCCTCCGATTTGGCCGTGAGTTTTTTCACGAACTGATCCGATATGTCACCGGATATCGCTTTCGCAATCTCCTGAAACTCATCGATGGACTGGGTTGCGAAACGACTTACCTGCTTGTTTGTGATATTGAGTCCCTTGGCATATTTCTTTGTGATGGCCTCCATGGCGGATGTGTCATCGAGCCCCGATTCGACCATCGCCGTCATGGCATCATCGGCGAAGGCGGTGACCAGACGCCTGCGCTCCAATCGATTCACGGGTTTATGCTCACCCTGCCAGCACTTCATGCTATCGATCAGCGACTTGGGGAAATTCCACTGACCGGCGATCTCGATACCGATCTTTTCATAACTCACACCCAATACCGCATGCTGTGCCGCGACTGCTTCCTTTCCCTCCACCCTGATCGAGCGTTCAATCTCCTTGGACTCGTCAGGCAGATAGAAAGCCACCAGCAGTTTCCCCAGGTCGTTCAACAGACCAGTGAGGAAATAGGCCTCGGCTTCGGCCTGGTCGATCTCACCCGCCACCTTATGCGCCAGGGTTGCCCGAAACATTGCCGAAGAGACCAACTCCCGAAGGTGTTCGGCCTGCTGCTTGTTTTCGATATGTTCGAAAAAGATCAACGAGGCCGCCAGGGAGCGTATGGCTTGCGTACCCAGAACCACCACTGCCCGGGACACGGTTCCGATTCTGCCGGAAAAGCGTCCATAGTAGGCGGAGTTGACCACCTTCAGGATCTTGTTGGTGAGGGCAAAATCATTAACGATGACCCCCGCCATCTGATTCACATCCTTGTTGCTGGCATCGGCCATGGCATTGATACTTCGCACCGACTGGGACAAGGCGGGAAAATCACTCTTCCTTTTCATGCGCCGTAGCAGAAACTCCACGGTACCGCTGGCGTCCTCTTCGACACTCAGCTTTTCCCCTTTGTTGCCCCGCATCTCATTGAAGGCCTGCAACATCTCGGTTGCATCGCTGTAGCGCAACACAGGATCTTTTTCGAGGGATTTGAGGATAAAACTGTCGAGCTTCTCATCCACTGCCGAGTTGAACTGGGAGGGTGGTTTGACCTCCAGCTTGAGTATTGCGTCGATAACGATCTGCTGCTTATGGCCACTGAAGACCGGCATACCGGTGAGCATCTCATCCAGAATCAGCCCCAGAGCAAACACATCCGCCTGGGGCCCGACCTCGCCCTTCTGGATATACTCCGGCGCCAGGTAACGGGGTGTGCCGATGAGCTGTTGATCAGGCCCCCTGGCCTCGGAGAGCAGGCGGGCGATACCGAAGTCCATGATCTTCGGCACCTTCTCCTTGTTGATAACGATATTCGCCGGTTTCAGATCCCGATGCACGATACCGGCCTTGTGGGCCTGACTCATGCCTTCCAGCAGGCCTTGAAAGATCTGCAGCGCATCCCCCAGTTCCAGGGGCTGGCCGTTGATAAGGTCCTTGAGCAGCTCGCCTTGCGCATATTCGAACACCAGATAGGGGACCTGCTGGTGCTCACCCGCCTCATAGATGGAGACGATATTGGCATGCTGGAGCTTGCTCGCGGCCCGGGCCTCATCCTGAAACGCTGACTCCTGCAACGACTTGTTGAGCAGTTTTATCGCAACCTTGCGCTCCAGCTGGCTGTCATGGCAGAGATAGACAGTACCCTGGTTGCCCACGCCAAGTTGTTCACCAACCTGAAATCGCCCGATCTTTTTAGGCTTCATCACCTCTCCTGGATTATCCCCATGATACTTATCGGCCAGCCACTGAAAACCTGATGCCGATGCTGCGACCGGCGGTGGCCGCGGGGGAGTCGGAATGACCGCGCTAACAGGATGCCCTATCCAGTAACCGGTTGATCAGGCTTGTGAGCATTCCCAGATCGATACTCGGCAGCCGGTCGATATCCTCACCTGTCTGAATACCCAGCAGGTGCAGTCGCGCTGGCAAATCACCCAGTTGCCCGGCCAGGGCGATCGACTCGGCGACGCCAAAACCATGGCTGGAAGTCTGATACTCCAGCTGATGCAAGCGCTCGACATCAATCCTCATTACGCCTCCCGGTCTATCCGACAGGCGCACCGCATCGATAATCACAACCTGATCTACACCTTGAAAATAGCTGACCAGTTGACTGCCGGGGCGATCGAGCTTGAGCAGCTCGCAATCCTGCAACCCCAATCCGGCAAGGTGATCAACTGCCAGCCAGGCCAGGCGATCGGCCCCAAAGGGTGAACCGACCCCTATGACCCGGGTCATCGGCGATGAACGTCGAGGGTGAGAAAGTGAGTGGCACAAGAGATACAGGGATCATAGTTGCGAATCACCTGTTCCGCCCTCAGCCGCAGGGCGTCGTCCGGATTGTGCAGACCGAACCGCTCCAGGGAGAGGCGGATGTCCTCTTCGATGCGTCCCTGATTCTGACTGGTGGGGGGTATGATGCGGGCATGCCGCACTATCCCCTGCTCATCCACATCGTAGCGGTGCCACAGGATTCCCCGGGGCGCTTCGGTGCAACCGAAGGCATTACCCTCCCGGGGCTGAAGCGGGATATAGGGTTCATCGGGCAGACGATAGTTCTGCAGCAGCCGAATCGCTTCATACAGGGCCAGATGCAGCTCGATGGCCCGGGCCACGATACTGTGGAACATGTTGTGGCTGGGGAAATGTATCCCGCACTCGTCCAGGCTCTTGCGCACCGGTGGCGGCAACTGGTGGAAGTTGAGATTGATCCGGGCCAGGGGACCGACCAGGTAGGGACGTCCATCCAGGGTCGAATGCAGCGCCGTGGAGTGGGGTGACTGGTGCTCCTGAAAAGAGCTCTCGTAGAAATTGATCTCCGTCTCGAGTCCCTGTCCCGAGATCAGATTACCCCGATTGATGGCGTACTCATCCGGGTGGCTCATGGCAACGCTGATGAAGGACTGTTCATCATCCGGAAAATCGAGCCCCGCCGTCCAACCCACCAGGGCCTCCGCTGCCGGCAGTGCCGCTTGCAGGCGGCGCAGCATGGAATCCACTTCATCCTGCCTCGGCGGCCGGTAGAAGCCACCCACACGAACCCCCACCGGATGCACCGAACGACCGCCGAAGAGTGCAATCAGATCGTTACCCAGGGTCTGCAGTTCAAGACCGCGCCGCACCGCGTCCGGATAGTCGGACGCCATGGCGATAGCGGAATCGAAACCGAGAAAATCCGGGGCCGCCAGGAGATGGATATGCAGGGCATGGCTCTGCAGCCATTCGCCGCAATACATGGCACGGCGCATCTCCTCTAACCAGCCGGGGGGCTCCAGACCGAACAACTCCTCGAAGGCCTGCACCGCGCTCATCTGGTAGGCCACCGGGCAGATACCGCAGATGCGCGCCACCATATCGATCACCTGATCGCACTCGTAGCCCTCGACAAACTTCTCGAACAGCCGGGGTGGCTCGTAGATATGCAGGGCCAGGTTCTGGATGGCACCGTCCGCCACATCGATCTTCAGGGCGCCTTCGCCCTCGACCCGGGTCAGCACCGGCACATGGATATGAATATCGCGTGTTGAATCATTCATGGGTGTTATCTTTCAGCCGCTCACCCGCCTGTTTGAAGGCAGGGGCGTGATTGGCAATAAAATGGAAGCGTCGCGCAATGGCGTCGCGGTCGAGGCCCAATTCGGCAAAACGCTTGGCCAGGGAGCGATCGTTGACCAGCTTCAGGGGTCCGTAACAGCTGTAACAACCCCGGCCTATGGATGGACAGAGCGCGCCGCACCCCGCCACGGTCACCGGCCCCATGCAGGGTTCACCCTTTGTGACCATGGTACAGACCACACCCAGGCGCTTGCATCCCATACAGACCGATCGGGTCTCCGGACGAGGTTTGACACCGTTCAGCAGGTCACGCAAGGCACCTATCACTTGGCGCGAATTGACCGGACAACCTGGGATCTCGAAATCGACCTTGACGTATTCGGAGATGGGATTGGAGCTCTCCAGCGCCTCTATGTAGTCGGGCCGATCATAGACCGCCGCCATCCAGGCGCCACGGTCGGTAAAATTGGCCAGTGCCTGCAACCCACCCACGGTGGCGCAGGCACCGATGGAGATCAGCAAACCGCTGTGCTCCCGCACCTGCTTGATGCGTTCGATATCCTCCGGGGTGGAGACGCTACCCTCCACCAGCGCAATGTCGGCATCAGCCACCGGATCGCTGGGACCGGCCTCGGCGAAATGCACGATATCCACCAGCTCCGGAAGCAGTAGCAACGGCTCACCCAGATTCAGCAGCGCCAGCTGACAGCCATCGCAGGAGCTGAATTTGTGGACCGCGAGCTTTGGTTTGGTGCCTGTCATATCTATACTCCGTCCCATCTAATATGGAAGTTTTGAGTTATGAGTTTTTAGTTTTGAGTTAAATGTGTTCGCTTCGCTCACGTTGTATATCCCCTCACCCTGTCCCTCTCCCCAAGGGAGATGGAATCGATGTGGTGCGGCTCCCCGCACACAAAACAACTCAAAACTAAAAACTAAAAACTCAAAACTCTTCAGTCAAAATCCTTTAGCCCCCAAGAAATCCGCCAGATCCGAATAACAGAACACCGGCCCATCCTGGCAAACATAGTGAGGACCTATCTGGCAGTGGCCGCACTGTCCGATGCCGCACTGCATATTGCGCTCCATACTGAACCAGATGCTGCCGTCGGCCAGGCCCATGTCGCGCAAACCGGCGATCGCTGCCAGCATCATCAGCTCCGGTCCGCACAGCAAGGCGACGGTTCGATGGGGTCGTACCGAGATCTGACTCATCAGTTCGGTAACCATTCCCTGCTGTCCTTTCCAGCCCTTGCCGGCGACATCCGCCGCCAGCAGGATATGCACGTCATGCAACTTCGCCCATTCGTCATACTGATCGCGCCAGATCAGATCATCCGAGTGCTTGACCCCCTGCAGGATATGGATACGACCGTAGTATTCGCGGCGACGCATGATGAACCGGATCACCGAGACCAGCGGGGCACAGCCCAGTCCGCCGGTGATAAGCAGGATATCCTTGCCCTTCATCCGCGCCAGGGGCCAACCCCGGCCAAAGGGACCACGTATACCCACCCGGTCACCCGGTTGCAGCTTCGACATGCCCTCCGAGACACGACCCACCACCCGAATGGTGTGGTCGAAGTAGTGGTTGTCCAAGGGGTCGTTGACGATGGAGATGGGGATCTCACCGACACCGAACAGGGTGACCATGTTGAACTGACCGGGATCGAATTCATAGGCCTTTTGCACTTCCCAGTCGTACTGCAGCCGTAGGGTGAAGATGGTTGGCGACTCCTGGATACGTTGGTCGATCACTGCGACATGTGGCATATGGGGATCAAACATCGAGACTGTCCTCCTCCAACACAGCTGTAACCTCCTGGGTCAGATCTATACCCACCGGACACCAGGTGATACAACGACCACAACCGGTACACCCGATACGCCGCTGCTGTACCTGCCAGCCGGCCAATTTATGGGTCATCCATTGACGATAACGGTGTTTGATATTACTCCGGACCTGGAAGTGACCCATATCGCTATGGGTGGGACTGAAACAGGAGTCCCAATTACGCACCATCTCCGCCACATCGCCGGTCAGGGCCACCTCATGACCCACCTGATAGCAGAAGCAGGTGGGACAGACCGCGGTACAGTTGCCACAGGACAGGCAGCGCTCTGCAACCTGATCCCACTGAGCATGATCCAGCCGCTTGTAGAGTTGTTGCAGCGCTTCACTCCCGGGCAGCTGACGCTGCTGTTCACTGGCTGCTTGATCGGTGGCCTGCAACATCGCCTCGAGCTGGGCATCATCGGCGGCCTGCAGTGCCAGTTGGCTGGTGATCGCCTCACCCTTTGTACTCAGGTGCCAGATCAGAAAACCCTCCTCGAGTTCCGCCATGCCGATGTCGTAACCGCCATCCAAGGCCGGCCCGTCACCGGTGGAGAGACAGAAGCAGGTGGAGGCGGAATGGGCGCAATCGACGCCGATCAGCAACAGGCTTTCACGGCGCTCCTTGTAATGGGGATCGGGGCGCATCTCCAGCTCAAAATGGTGATCCAGAATCGACAGTGCCGCCAAATCGCAGGCCCGCACACCGAGCACCGCGGTGTGTTTCACCTCCGGCAGGGTTCGATTGAAGGTGAAGGGATCGGCAATCTCCTGCCAGAGCACCTCACGGGGGGCGAAACAGAGTGGCTTCAAACCCTGGGGACCGTGGTTCCAGTCGAAGAGCCGCTGACTCTCTCCGTGGTTTAACCGATAGTGCCCCGGCTGCTGGTCATTGGTCACACCCACAGGCAATGCATCCGGGCCGTCAAGGGGCTCGAATTGAATCGCTCCGTCACGTACCCGTGGGCCCAATATCTTGTAACCGGATTGACTCAAAACTGTAAATAGTGTCTGCAATGACGAACGAGCTAAATAACCCGGGCGTCTTTCGACCGCTGAGTGGTGCTGAGAATTCACACTGGATCCTTGAGACCGTTACTTGGTCATCACTGGAAAAAAAGCGTAAAGTTAAAAAAACATTTTCGAACTGCTAAAGAATTCGCAATGAAAGTTGCATTGTTCTTCGACTTAATTCTAGTCAAGGATTCAATGCTGGGTAGGTAAATTAAACACAAAACAAGCTGTAGTATGACCTTCATCAATCATGGAAATCGGTTGCACTGAATCGGAGCAAGGATAGGAGCGCACAGACCATCGACAGCTGTTATTGATCAACTCGGAAATTGTTATTGCCCCGGCAACCAGACCAGGAATTCAGGATATGCAAAAAGAGATGGTGACCATCGACGGTAACGAAGCCGCCGCCCATATCGCGCACCTCACCAATGAAGTCATCGCCATCTACCCGATCACCCCCGCATCACCCATGGGGGAGTGGTCCGATGAGTGGTCCGCCCGGGGGATAAAAAACATCTGGGGTTCGGTGCCGGACGTGATCGAGATGCAGAGCGAGGCCGGTGCCGCGGGAACCGTGCACGGGGCGTTGCAGGCGGGGTCCCTCTCCACCTCTTTTACCGCCTCCCAGGGC
Organism: gamma proteobacterium symbiont of Ctena orbiculata; assembly: GCA_003094555.1. GTDB lineage: Bacteria > Pseudomonadota > Gammaproteobacteria > Chromatiales > Chromatiaceae > Thiodiazotropha. Next base: position 27,360 of record NATW01000091.1, on the reverse strand, counting down.
CTTCTGTTGATGATACCCAACATGTATAAGATCGCCGGTGAGCTGACCCCGACTGTTTTACATGTCTCGGCCCGTTCCCTGGCGGTTCAGGCCCTCTCCATCTTTGGTGACCACAGCGATGTCATGGCCTGCCGCGCCACCGGGTATGCCATGCTCTGCTCCGCCAGTGTGCAGGAGGTGGCGGACTTCGCCCTGATCGCCCAGGCGGCCAGCCTCGAAAGCCGTATCCCCTACCTCCACTTCTTCGATGGTTTTCGCACCTCCCACGAGGTCAACAAGATTCAACTGCCCCGGGAAGAGACCATCAGGGCGATGATCGACGAGGAGTGGATCATCGCCCACCGTGAACGGTCGCTCTCACCCGATCACCCGGTGATCCGCGGCACCTCGCAAAATCCCGATGTCTATTTCCAGGGCCGGGAAACTGTCAACCCCTTCTATGCCAAGGCGCCGGCAATCCTGCAATCCACCATGCACAGATTCGCCCGCCTCAGCGGACGACAATACAGCCTGTTCGAATATCTGGGTGCAGAGCATCCTGAGCGGATTATCATGCTCATGGGTTCCGGCATCGGTGCAGCCCAGGAGGCGGTGGAGCACCTGGTTGCGGCAGGGGAAAAGGTGGGCATGGTCAAGGTACGCCTGTTCCGCCCATTCGCTGCAGAGCAGCTGTTGGATGCGGTACCCGATGGAGTGAAAAAGATCGCCGCGCTCGACCGCACCAAGGAGCCCGGCGCCGACGGCGAGCCGCTGTATAAGGATGTCCTGGGGGCCTTTGCCCAGGCCTATAACGAGGGGCGCCGCGCTCACCTGCCACGCATCATCGGCGGACGTTACGGTCTCTCCTCCAAGGAGTTCACCCCGGCAATGGTGAAGGCCATCTTTGACGAGCTGGCAAAAGAGACACCGCGAAATCCCTTTACTGTCGGCATCATCGACGACCTCAGCAAGACCAGCCTGCCCTGGGACAGCAGTTTCCGTCCCGCCGCCTCGCAAGGTGTCACCGCCTGTCTCTTCTATGGCCTGGGTGCCGACGGCACCGTCTCCGCCAACAAGAACTCCATCAAGATCATCGGCGAACAGACCAAGAATCATGCCCAGGGCTATTTTCAGTATGACTCGAAAAAGTCGGGGGCGATAACCGTCTCGCATCTGCGCTTCGGTCCCGATCCGATCAACAGTACCTACCTCATCGGCAAGGACGAAGCCAGTTTCGTGGCCTGTCACCAACCCACCTTTCTCGGCCGCTACGAAATGCTCGAGATGGCACAGCCTGGTGGTGTGTTTCTGCTCAATACCAGTGCCGGCCCGAATGAGGTGTGGGATACCCTGCCGGGTAAGATGCAGCGGCAGATGCTCGACAAGGGATTGAGCCTCTACATCATCGATGCCTACGAAATCGCCGACAAGACCGGCATGGGACGGCGTATCAACACCATCATGCAGACCTGCTTCTTCGCCATCTCCGGCCTGCTGCGGCAGGATCTTGCCATCGAACTGATCAAGGAGGCGGTGAAAAAGAGCTATGGCCGCAAGGGTGCGCGCCTGCTGCAACGCAACTACGACGCCATCGACGCCGCCCTGGCGGGCCTGCATCAGGTTCCGTTGCCGGAGGCGACAACCAAGGAGGAGAGTCCCAAAGCCGTGGTACCTGCCGATGCGCCTGCCTTCGTGCAGCAGGTCACCTCCCTCATCATCGCCGGCCTGGGTGATGCGGTGCCGGTCAGCCTGATGCCCAACGATGGCACCTGGCCCCTGGGCACCACCGCCTATGAGAAACGCAATATCGCCCTGCAGCTGCCGAAGTGGGAGATGGATCTCTGCACCCACTGCGGCAAGTGTCCCCTGGTCTGTCCCCATGCCGCCATCCGCTCCAAGATCTTCCCCGAAGCCCTGACCGAGGATGCCCCCGACAGCTTCCTCCACACCCCGATCAAGGGGGCCAAGGATTTCGAGCCGGGCAGCCACATCAGCTATCAGGTAGCGCCAGACGATTGCACCGGTTGCGGTCTCTGCGTGGAGATCTGCCCCATCCGGGACAAGAAGAATCCACAGCGCAAGGCCCTCAACATGGTGGATGACGAGGCCTATCACCAACAGGAAAGGGGCAACTGGGCGTTCTTTCTCAGCCTGCCCGAATACGACCGGACCCGGCTCAAGGAGACCACCATCAAGGGATCCATGGTCATGCAGCCCCTGTTCGAATTCTCCGGCGCCTGCGTCGGTTGCGGCGAGACCCCCTACATCAAACTGGCGACCCAGCTCTTCGGCGACCGTATGCTCATCGCCAACGCCACCGGCTGCTCATCGATCTACGGCGGCAACCTGCCCACCACTCCCTACACCACCAACCCGGAGGGCCGCGGCCCCACCTGGTCAAACTCCCTGTTCGAGGACAATGCGGAATTCGGTCTTGGCATGCGCATCGCCATCGATATGCAGCGGGACCAGGCAGTCACCCTGATCAACGGGATGCGGGACCAGCTGGGTGGCGAACTGAGCGATGCCCTGCTCAAGGCAGAACAGCAGAGCGAGGCCGAGATCTTCGAACAGCGTCAACGTATCGACACCTTGAAGCAGAAACTGGCGCAGATCGACACCCCCGAGGCGAAGCGCCTGCTGGCGGTGGCCGACAGCCTGGCAAAGAAAAGCGTCTGGCTGGTGGGGGGCGACGGCTGGGCCTACGACATCGGTTATGGCGGTGTGGACCATGTGTTCGCCGCCGGGCGCAACGTCAACATCCTGCTGCTGGATACGGAGACCTACTCCAACACCGGCGGCCAGACCTCCAAGGCCACCCCCCTGGGTGCCGTTGCCAAGTTCTCTGCCAGTGGCAAGCCGACCAACAAAAAGGATATCGCCCTGATGGCCATGGCCTACGGCAATGTCTACGTGGGACAGGTGGCATTCGGCGCCAAGGACATACAGACCCTGCGCATCTTTCTCGAGGCCGAATCCTACGACGGTCCCTCCCTGATCATCTGTTACTCTCCCTGCATCGCCCATGGGGTCGACCTGTCGAACAACATCCGACAGCAGGAGCTGGCGGTGGATTCGGGACATTGGCCCCTGTTCCGTTATGACCCGCGGCGTAGTGAAAAGGGTGAGAACCCGTTGAAAATGGACTCCAAGGAGCCATCCATCCCCTACCGGGATTTCGCCTCCACAGAGACCCGATTCAGCGTATTGGAACGTACCCACCCTGAGCACTCGGAACACTTTCTGCGTCAGGCACAACAGCATATCAAGACCCGTTATCAACTTTATGAACAGTTGGCGAGATTGGCGGTGGGGGAGTCGGATGATTAGCATATATGCGACTAGAATGTATGAACCCCATTCCGTGATAACAAGAAAAAGACACCTTTAACAGGACAGTGACCAATGCCTGAATCAAGCTCAACACAAAACATGGCCGTCTTCTGCGACTTCGAGAACGTTGCATTGGGGGTACGCGATGCCAACTATGCGGCGTTCAATATTCAAAAGGTGTTGGAGCATCTGCTGCTCAAAGGCAATATCGTGTTTAAAAAGGCCTACTGCGATTGGGATCGTTACAAAGAGTTCAAGGCCGCCATGCACGAAGCGGCATTCGAACTGATAGAGATTCCCCACGTACGCCAGTCAGGAAAGAACTCGGCTGATATCCGGATGGTGGTTGATGCCCTGGATCTCTGCTACACAAAGCTTCATCTGGACACATTCGTCATTATCAGCGGAGACTCCGACTTCTCCCCACTCGTCAGCAAGTTGAGAGAAAACAACAAAATAGTAATTGGTGTCGGGGTTAAGAACTCCACATCAGACCTGCTTACCGCCAACTGCGATGAGTTTATCTTCTATGACGACCTGGTGAGAGAGAGTAAAAGGTCCACCCAAAGCCGACGCAAAAGCTCCAGCAAACAGACGGTTAAAAAGAAAGCCTCAAAGAAGCAACCCAGTGAAGAGGAGAAGAGAAAGCAGGAGGCACTGGACCTGGTCGTCGCCACGGTAGAAGACCTGATCCAGGAACGTGGAGAAACAGGGAAGGTATGGGGTTCCATGGTCAAGCAGACCTTGAAGCGTCGTAAACCCGGTTTCAGCGAGCGATATCATGGCTTCAATACCTTCAACGCGCTACTCGAAGAGGCAAAGAAACGAAAATTAGTGATCTTGGAAGCCGATGAAAAATCCGGTGGCTACATGATCAAAAATGCCACCTAGTCAAAACCTGAGAACCTTATAAAATCAGCTTGCTGAGAAGGTCCGGATATTATTGTCAGATATCGCCTGATCGAATCAGTATTGATCCGTCATCCTCGAAGGATTCGCTCTGTATCAACTTTCTAGCCGCCTCTTGTATTTCTGCACGATGGAGAGCGATACAACGCACCGGTGTGTCATCCATAACACCAAATTTATCTTCCAGGATATTCAACGACACTCTACAGAGTACACGCTCTTTGTTGACATCTGCTGCAACTGTTGCCATCTCTGTCATGCTGTTCCATGACTCATATCCGGGAAAATGGATCACTGTATCGTCTGAAACGGATATTCTTCTGTTGGTCCAAGTCATGATGAGGCCTGCTTACTGACGCCGCTCCATCCAATTGCGGCTATAGTATTTATGAAAGACGGCTTAATCCTTTAGTCTACAAGTCCACGATAGGGTAATTATAGTTGAAGTCGTATCATATAGATTATTTATTTATCAGGGACCGGTCTCATTTTCTATTCATGCCTGATTTGTTGTTTAAAATTTAGCCATCACAGAAAATAACCGATTGCAATTCAGTAGCAAGCTGTATATGGTAAATTATCTGCAAGATCTTAGTCCTAACGCCTAACATTCGCTGTTTCCTCAACAGTTACACCCGAATCGTGCTTCATAGTGTTATCCAAGATTTGTGGTGAGTGTCCGCTCTTGGAGACGGATGAATTTTTATATTGATTGAGGTATTTAAAGATGTCTGAAAGACAAACCGGAACCGTCAAGTGGTTCGACAGTGCAAAAGGTTATGGCTTTATCGAGCGCGAATCAGGAAAAGACCTGTTTGTGCATTTCCGTGCCATCGTTGGTGAAGGCCATCTCAACCTGGTAGACGGCCAAAAAGTCGAATTTACCGAAACCGCTGGCCAGAAAGGCCCTCAGGCGGAAAATGTAGTTCCCCTGTAACCTGTTGATTTTAAACATCCCCGCCTTATCTGAGGCGGGGTTCTATAGGCAGATTGGGATGGATAGAATCAGTCAATCAGCATTACATTACAAAGTTATTTGATTGATCACAGGCCCATCACTCAGCACTTTTGACTTGCTTTAACTCCCAAATAGCATCATGGGATTTCGCCCGTGTCACCAGAGATTGAGCGGTCTCGCCATCCCGAAGGTTAGCCCAGCGCGCCTGTATATTCAGCACATCGACCACACTGAAATCCGCTTCTCGAAGGGCATCCTGTAAACGCCACACAATCTCCTCCAATGTAGTGTGGTCCGTTCTTGGTAACATGATAATAAACTCCCCAACCCCCCAACGAGAGAGCAAGTCGACTTTGCGTAGTGCCTGTTTTACCGCTTTTGCAATCTCACGGAACACCCAGCGCAGCGCCTGCCGCCCATGGTTTTGAATTATCACCTCTTCACCTTCTATGGTAAGCATGATCAGACAGAGTGGCTCTTTGTATCGATTCGCCTTCTCTGCTGTGAAGTTCAACAACTCTTGTAGAAAGGAGGCGCTGTAAAGACCCGACAGTTCATCCTGATAAGAGAGACTATCGGTTTCATGAAACAACCGTTTAGCGATGATGGTGGAAAGATTTTCATGAAATCTGGAAGCTATACGGGGATAGAGTCGAGCGATTCGATGGATACTTTCCCAGCGTAGTGACAATGCCTGCACATTACCGACAGCAACCACATCAGCCAATCGCTCCCGGTTGGTAACCAGCGATGACACGCCGAAAACATCACCAGGTTCATAGCTACTGACCAGATAGGTTGAGCCATCATGCCGGGTACGCCAGGCCTCGGCCTGACCCTTGAGCAGCACCAGCATGGTATCGTATGAAGTACCCTGCAGAAGAATCGCTTCGTCCGGTTCATACTCCCTGATATGACTCACTGCCACCAGTTTTCTGACCTGCCATGGCCGCATGCCCTTAAGCAATTGGCATTTATCCAGGACATCTCTTCTCAGGTGTAGCGAGAGTAGATCCCATACGCTAATCAGGCGGGTGTTTCGCAACATCAGTGGGATGAGCACAAAGGTCCCGAGCAAAGCCAGACACATGACCAAGGCGCTCAACAGGCCAAACAGGGTCACCGGGGGAAAGTTGGATAAGGTCAATGTAGCGAAGCCGGCAGCCAAGGCCAGTGCCGTGGTTATGATGGGGGTTGATTCCTGCTGGATGACCTGAACCAGGGCCTCCGATCCTGATCGGCAGTTTTTAGCCAGGCGTTGGTAACGCGCCATAAAATGCATGGTGTGATCGACGCAGATACCTAAGGCGATGGCTCCCACCATGGTGGTGCCGGTATCCAATGCAATACCAAACATCCCCATGACACCGAATAACACCACAATCGGAAACAGATTGGCTATCACGGCTATCAAACCTGCTTTTATGTTCATGAACAGCAGGGCCACCAGGAGGAATATCACGAACAGCATCAGTAACAGTGACCTTGCCTGGCCGTCCGCCATGTAATCCACAGCCTGACTGTTAAGATAGCTGCTACCCGTGATCATCACATCCAAGGTCGGGTCCATCCATTGCTCGGCGTACTGCTTGACCTCGTCAACCGCCTCGTTCAGTTCATGGGATGAACTGATGGCGTGCCGGACCAGAACACGGGCTTGGCTGTAATCGGCTGAGACAAAGGCCGCCGCATTTACATGATCCAACAGGGACATATACTCCTTGACCACTTCATTACGCGCAGGGAGATAGATAGTGCCGGGCCATTCACCATCGATACCGCTGTGGACCACACCAATGAAATCGGCAAATGAAAAGCTCTTGTCAAAATGACCTGTCTCGTCAAGATAGTCCTGGAGCCTATCCAGTTCCTCGAGATAAGGCACTTGCAGGAAGGTGCCTTGGGTTCCGCTCAGCACGATTGAGAGCGCATCCATCCCAGACAGGTTTTGATGTAGAAATTTGGCTTGCTGTGGTACTTCAGAGCGATGATCAAAGTAGTCCATTACATTGTTATTGACCTTGATCTGGGTTGCCCACAAGAGACAGATCGCCATCAACATCAGTACGGAGCCAATGATCGCCTTCGGATAGCGGGACAGCTGCTGATAGAGCCAGGTTGTAAATGACGCAAATGGGTAGTGGGTTGTAGAGAGTGTTTCCAGACCAAATTGCCGGGTTAGTTGCAGACAGGCCGGGACCAGGGTGATGGTGACCAGGAAATTCATTGCCAATCCCAAGGCGGTGATCAGACCAAACTGTTGCAGCAGATCAATACGATTGAGGGAGATCGAAAGAAAACCCATAAAAGTGGTCACAAAGGTCAATACGATAGCTATCCCCATGTACTTTGCCATCAGTTTGATCGCCGCCAGATGCTTCTTTCCCTTGCGAATGGCAGCCTGGTACTCAGACAGCAAATGGATATCTTCGGTTGAACCCACGATGATCAGCAGGGCCGGCACAATCGAGGTCATGACATTTACCGGGATAGCGAGGACCGCCATCAAACCCAAAATCCAAACCACACTCATGCCGGCGGTCAGTAACGGGATCATTGGGGCTAGCCAGTGGCGCTGGGTGAGCGCAAGGGTAACCACAAGCACCATCAGGGCGAGTGGTAGAATCAGGCGTTGATCGGAGCGGATCTGTTCTGAAATATCTTTCCGCACCGAGGGATCGCCCAAATGAAATACTTGCCGGAAGCGCTGTTGCAAAGGCTTAATCGCATCATCCAGTGCAAACGCAACCTCCTCATCAAAGCCGCGATGGTAATGCTCCATGTCGAAAAACAGGTTGATCGCCATGACAGAGCCATTTCTGGAGAGCAGATTTCTTTCGATCAGGGGATTGATCAGTGCCGCTTGTATCAAAGCATCAGCGGCTTCACGGGTCTGTGGAATGGATTTCAGGTAGGGATCAGTATAGATATATCCATCCACTGTACGCAGATAATGCACCGAGAAGAGGCTGACGGTCCGGCTGACATGAGGAATGGCCTCAATAACCTTCAATGCCTGGCGGATGGCTGAAAGGTTCTCTGGTTCAAACAGATTTGGATCTTCCAGATAGATGACGGTGATATTTTCACTGCCGAAGGTGTCCATGGTGCGCTGGTATTCGGCGATAGCCGGGGGATTGTTGACCATCATCCCTTCGGCGGTGATCTCGACGCGTAAATCCGGCAAACGGGTGATCGCGAGAAGCGTGATAGATCCAAGTACCAGTAGCACCCAGCCTGGATAGCGTGCAGCGGTTAGGATGATATTCATCATGCGTAGAGCTCCCCGCTCCGTCCGTAGATCAATATCCACTCACAAGCTCAGCGGATCGTCTTACCGCGATTGAAAATTATCTCTTTTACAACCCTTCCTAACGACTCAATGTATTAATATTTTATCGTCATCAGTATAGCTCAATGCACGCAACCCAATCTTGGCAGGATGACAGTCTGACCTCTTAAGTTGACTGTTTACTAATCAGGGTTCCGATTTGTAGCAAGGTATTGTCTTACCGTGAATACAAAGCAAATCAAATACCATGTATTAATAAGTGGATTTTTTATTCAGCGATTTCCACCATCCGTTACAGCAATCCATACAGCAGGTTAATATGAAATATAACCGCGCATATAGAAGAATGCATAACCTGGTTATCGGAAAACAGTACCGTGCCAGACTGCCACATATACTGGCTGAATTTTACAATGGCTTGAGAACGATGCTCTGGTCTAAGCCAGCAGTCCCGATTTGGATGACTGATCCATTTGGCAGGTACCGAAGCAAGCACTGTTTTCAGCCAATATCAGACATCAGAACTCAACCCTCAGCTATACTGTAATCGTGTTGTGTAGATTGGATTATTTCAGCTGACCTTCCAATGAATAACATTGATGAGAAGTATCATCTTGCCCTTTATGTCGATTCTGTAAAACAGAAATCACCAGATATTATTGACAGGCTTCGTCAACTTTGCCAGAAACATTTATCCAATCCCTATACACTGGAGGTCATCGACCTTCGTCAAAATCCAGCGCTCTCAGAGCAACGACGGATCATTGCCGTACCCACGCTGGAAGTCACAACGCCTGAATCCAAACAGCATCGCTTTGTCGGTGATCTCTCCACTTCAGAATCTTTCATAATTGCCATTGGCATGTATCATGATGCTGAAGAAATGAAGCGAAATGCAGGTAAAATGGTGCAGAAAGTAGCTCATCTGCGCAACAAATTAAAATAGATCTGCCAAGCAATTGAGAGAAATGGGAGATAACATGAAAAATCATAAAATATCCTCTGGCCTCAAAGGTCTAGACACTATTTTGAACGGGGGATACCCGGCGGCCAGTCCTACCTTGATCAAAGGTGGACCAGGCACAGGGAAAACGGTTTTCAGCCTCGGTTTTGCTCATGCCCAACTGCAACAGGGAGGTTCGGCGGTCATCGCAACCTGCGACGAATCCCCCGAACGCCTGGTCGGCTATATGGACAAGTTTGGCATGCAGGGTTCGGCACATCTCGCCTCGGGAAAACTTCTGATCCTCGATTTTCGCCCCAATCTGGACGAAACCGTTGTCGGCGAGTACGACCTGTCACCCATTCTGTTACGCATCAGCTATGCCATAGAAAAGAGTAATGCAGAGATCTTGGTCATCGATTCCCTGCAAAACCTGATGATGGGGCTTGGGGTGACTGAGCCACGCAAAGAGATACTGGAACTTTTCGATTGGGTGCGCGAGAAAGGGGTGACCACCCTTGTCACTATGTCGGCCGCACAGGATGGCCTGCAGCCAAGCCTGCTTGAGGAGTATGCGGTGGATTGCGTGATCCATTTGAGCCAGAATCTCAACAACCAGCTGATGACCCGCTATCTGCGGGTACTCAAGATGCGCGGCTCGGCCCACGGCTCCAACAGCTATCCGTTCAGTCTCAACCACAGTGGCGTTTCTCTGCTCCCGATCACCGCCACTCGCCTCGACCACAGGATGATGACAGACCGGGTCAGCACCGGTATTCCCCGTATCGACAACATGTTGGGGGGGGAAGGCTATTTCAAGGGGGCCAGCCTGATGATCAGTGGCCGTTCAGGTAGCGGCAAGACGATTTTTGCCAACACCATGGCCCACCAGGTGCTGCAACAGGGGGCAAAGGCGATATATGTCACCTTCGAGGAGTCTGAAAGCGACATGATACGCAATCTGCAGTCCGTGGGAATCGACTTGACCGAGTACTGTGATAGCGGACAGTTGGTGATCCATTCCGGCCGCGCAATCGAGATGGGACTGGAGGACCATCTGATCACCATCATCGATCTGGTTGACAAGACCTCACCGGAGTTGCTGGTGCTCGATCCGGTCTCCGCGCTGATCGATATGGGATCGTCACAGATGGTAAAGATGCTGATGATCCGCTTCATCTCCTACATCAGAGAGCTGGGCTCGAGCCTGTTGCTGACCGAACTGCTGCCCGATGCATCCGACGACTACAGTGAGCTGGCCATCTCCAGCCTGGTGGATACCTGGTTCAGATTGCGTCAGGTAGAGAGTAACGGCGAGCTCAACCGCCTGATCAATGTAGTCAAATCCCGCGGCTCCAAAACCTCCAATCAGGTCAAGGAGTTCACCATCGGAGAAAAGGGTATCGTTATAGAAGATCCCTATATCGGCGAGGGAAATCTGGTGGTCGGTAGCGCCAAGATGTCGCGTGTCAAACAGGACCAGGAGGAGGCGGAGCGAAAACGCTTTGAGCTGGAGCAGGTTGAACAGGCCCTATCAAGACTGCAAACCGCTTATGAATCCAAGCAACGTGTATTAGGGGCTGAATTCGAGTCTGAAAAGCAGGAATTGATGCGTCGGCTCGACGAGCTGAAAAGACAGGCCGGCCAGGTGACGGGGTTGCGGGCTAGCATGCAGGAAATGAGAGAAGAGTGATATCACTACTAATAGTTCGACTCTGTTCGAGCATCAACAAGCATAGAGGTTAACCCGTGCCCAAGTACACCCTACGTCTGTATATCATCGGCAATACCCCAGTGACGCGGCGTGCTATCGACAACCTGAATGCCCTGTGCAAAGAGCCGGAGGTTGCCGCCCACTATGATTTCGAGGTTATCAACCTGATTGAGAATCCCACCCTGGCGGAGGAGGAGCGCATCCTCGCTACGCCGGTATTGATCAAAAAACTGCCGGAGCCCATGCGCAGGATCATAGGCGATCTATCGGATCGGGAACGTATCCTGGTCGGACTGGACCTGTATGTGCGCGGAAAAGACGGCTAAACCATACCACTCGGACTGGCAACAGCTGGTTGCCGCCTTGTCCGACTGTGTGATTGTGCTCGACGGCGAGGGCATCATCATCTTTGCCAATGAGGCCGCGTCAGCGTTGTTTGGACGCCCCGCAACCGAACTCATCGGCTCACCCTTCTCCTTCCCCATTGTCACCGGCACACCGCGCGAGGTCATTGTTGTGCAACCGAATAACCTGACCGTGACTGCTGAGATGTCGGTTCGACTCGGCGTCTGGGAGGGTGAAGAGGCTTGGCTGGTCTCTATGCACGATATCACTGAACGCAAGCACACCGAAGAGAAACTGAAACAGGCTGCCAGCGTCTTTGAACATGCACACGAGGGTATAGTTATCACTGATACGGACGCGACGATTCTGGAAGTAAACGATGCCTTCTGCCGCATAACCGGCTACCCACGCAAAGAAATTCTAGGCCGGAATCCCAGGATTCTCGCTTCCGGCCGTCACCAAAAGGCTTTCTACACTGGCATGTGGAAAAGCCTCCTGGATGAAGGACACTGGCGGGGCGAGATCTGGAACCGACGCAAAGACGGCGAGGCATATCCGGAGAACCTGACGATCTCCTCCGTTTGCAATGAAGATGGCTCTACCTCCCACTACATAGGCCTTTTTTCGGACATCAGCAAACAAAAGGCTCATCAGACCGAGCTCGAGTACATCGCTCATCACGACACCTTGACAGGCCTGCCCAATCGGACCCTATTGATCGATCGCTTGCAGATGGCCTTGGCCCAGTCTTCTCGTCACCGTCGCCAACTCGCGGTTGCCTATATAGACCTCGACAGTTTCAAGGATGTCAATGACACCTACGGCCATGCCGCGGGTGATCATCTCCTAACCGAGATTACGAAACGCATACGCAAGATCCTGCGCTCGGGTGATTCCATTGGTCGCCTTGGTGGCGATGAGTTCGTCGCGGTGTTGATCGATCTCGATGAGACCAAAAACTGCGTACCACTGCTAAATCGCCTGCTCGACTGCGTTTCGCGCCCGGTGCCAATGGAGGAGCACCTGCTGAAGGTCACCGCAAGCATAGGCGTCACCACCTATCCACAGGACGAGGAAGTAAACGCCGATCAGTTGCTGCGCCAAGCAGATCGGGCAATGTACCAGGCCAAGCTGATCGGTAAGAACCGTTTCCAGTTTTTCGACGAGCAGCAGGATCGCGGCATCCGTGAACATCACGAAACCATCGAGGCATTGCGTCGCGCCCTAAATCAGAATGAATTCCTGTTGTACTACCAGCCAAAAGTCAATATGCGCACTGGCAAGATCATCGGGGTGGAAGCGCTAATCCGTCGCCAACATCCCCGGCGCGGCCTGGAGGCACCAGCTAAATTCTTACCCCTGATCGAGACACATCCGCTCTCCGTCGACATCGGCAAGTGGGTGATGGAGACCGCTCTGACTCAGATTGAGTCATGGCTGTCCCAAGGTCTCGAAATGTCCGTCAGCATCAATATCGGGGCCATGCACCTGCAACAGCCCGATTTCGTCGAGGGTTTACGGGCATTGCTGGCTGCCCATCCTGGCGTACCACCTCAGTTACTGGAGATAGAGATACTCGAGTCGAGTGCGTTGATGGATATTGATCACGTCTCGGAGGTGATAAACGCATGCAACGAGTTGGGCATACGTTTTTCCCTCGACGACTTTGGAACCGGCTTTTCGTCACTGGGCTACATCAAGCGTCTGTCGGTCGATATACTCAAGGTCGACCGGAGTTTCCTTCTCGGTGTGTTCGACAATCCCGAGGATCTCGTCATCCTGGGCGCGGTGCACGACCTGGCAAGGGCGCTGGATCGTGAAATCATCGCTGAGGGTGTGGAGACGATTGAACGCGGGCGAATGCTATTGCAGCTTGGCTATGAACTGGCGCAGGGTTATGCGATTTCGCACCCCATGCCGGCGGAGGGACTTCCAGGCTGGGCAGTTGCATGGCAGCCGGACCCAACTTGGCGCCGACAGAAGCGTATTGACCGGGAGGATGTACCAACCCTGATAGCTGCTGTCGAGCATCGTGCCTGGATCAAGGATATCGAGCGGCATCTCCAGAATGGACAGGACTCCGCACCACTGCTGGGTGAGAACGAATGCCGGTTCAGCCGCTGGATAGATGGTATCGGTGAGAATCGCTATGCACACCAGCCTTCATTTAAGCACATCAGGGGGCTTCATCAGGAGGTCCATGCAATCGCAGACAGGCTGATCGAACTACATAGCACTGGCGATGCCCGCTTGGTGCACGAGCAGCTGGGAAAGTTACACGAATGCAGTCATAAGCTATATGCCAGGGTCAATGCACTGGTACAAGGCATTGATTGATTGTTAACTTGCCTAAGAATCCATCACGTAATGCCATGGGAAGGGCAGATCTCCATATCAGGCTGAATATACCAATTGCGTTTCATCATATAGGTCAGCTTTGTATGTTATAGCTGATATCATATTTGAGTCTGCAGAAAGGCGTGTCAGCATTCCCATACCCGATTTTTTATCCAATTGCACGGTAACTTTCACTTTGTAAGGCTCACACGGCCCTTCTACACTAGGATTTATATTCCCATGTACGCTCTCCTGAGTCGTCGCATGCCCGGCGCCCCTGGCGGCCCATAGGGAAAGGATTTCCAACCTCGGTTTTGCATAATCCGCAGGGTATCTTAATCCCGCAAATCAAATATTTAGATATTTCATGGCTGACTGAGGACAAAGAAAACTGTGTTGTAAAAAGTTTTCTTAAGAAGGATGTTGGAAGGCTGCATATTCGTTGCGGATTTCCAACAAGGTTGATTGTCCAGAAAATGGAGGAGTGTGATGAAACACAGTCTCGAAGCAGATCTAAACGCCACGATAACCCGGGATGGTGACGGCACCATACGGGCGATCACTTTTGCTAACAACGGCTCGGCAACGCCGAGCAGCGCCTCGGCGAAATCCCATGTCCGCCAGTTCGCCGGTAAACTCGGTATCGACATCGCGGAGCTGAGCGAGCTTGGCCGTAAAGCGAGCCATATAGAGCCAAAAAAATCAGGCCCCTCCTTTCACCTTGCCGATGAAAAGACCTTCTTCGATACCACCACCTACGTCTATACCCAGACCTATCTCGATACACCGGTCTGGGGCGCCGGGATCACGGCGACCAGAAATGAGGAAACCGGCCGCATCATCTCGATCGTCAACACGAGTAAAACGTGCATTGATGCCGAGCTACCCCCGGCCCGCGACATCAACCGCTACCGTAAGCTCTTCTCCGCCGGCGAGTCAGGCCCCGGGGCTGGGGAGGGCACATCGAAACAGGCACTAGGCGCGGCAACAACCCAGCTTTCCGAGATTCTTGGCTCATGCCTCGACGGCTCCAGCAAGGGCAAGGACCGCGCAAAGCCCGAACTCATCTCCGGACGCTTCTACGTCTATCAGCTCGACCGGGCGCGGCGCCAGCATGACCATCCGGAGCCCGCGGAAAAGCCGGAGAAATATCCCGCAGAGCCGATCGAGGAGGAACACCTCCCAACCCTGCCCCTGGCGATGCTTCCCGACTCCCTCAAGGATGGCAGCTGGCATCTCGTGGCCGAACTTATCGTCCGGCTGCCCCACGAGGGACATCACATGAACTGGCGCTTCCTGGTCAGCGTCGCGACCGGGGAGATTCTCTATCTGCGGGCGCTCACCTCCCACGTGAACGGGCTCGTCTTCACCTACGATCCGATCATTTCCACAGGGGACACGGCAAACGACGCCAGCCAAAGCAATGCGGTGCTCAATCCGCTGCGGGACGACGTGGAGCTGCTCGGCCTGGACCCGGCCGTGGGCGGCACCCAATCGCTGACTGGCGAATACGTGCAAGTGATAAATGTGCACAATCCCAACATCCCACCACCCACCCAGCCCGATGGTGTGGATTTCGACTACGACGTGCGTACCGATGAGTTTCTCGCCGTCAATGCCTACTATAATAACGACCGCTTTTTCCGTCTGGTGGAGGAGTTGGGCTTTCCCTTGGATACCTATTTCGACGGCACCAGCTTTCCCATCAAGGTTGACCACAGGGGTTTCAGCGGCAGCAACAACGGCCATTGCTACGGTGACGGGGATGGCATCGAACACGCCTGCTACGGTCGCATCGACAACACCGGCGGGACGCCCACGGGCAATGCCTCGGACTGGTATCTGGTGCTCCACGAACTTGGCGGACACGGCATCCTCTACGACCATGTGAACAGCGCGAACTTCGGCTTTGCACACAGCGCCGGGGACAGCTTCGGTATGATCCTGAACGACCCCTATTCCGGATGGCACAATGGCGGCAACAACGACCGTTTCATGCTCTGGCCCTACTCCAACCTGGGGCGGCGCTCAGACCGGGATCCCGCCGCCGGCTGGGGCTGGGGCGGCACCAATGATGTGGGCAGTTACTCCTCCGAGCAGATCCTGTCGACGACCCTGTTCCGCGCCTATCGCAGCATCGGCGGCGACGCCACGGCACTGACACGACGCGAATTCTCGGCCCATGTCATGACCTATCTCATGCTCCGCGCAGTCAGCACCCTCTCCCCTGCCACCAACCCAGGCTCCCCGGCAGGTTTCCTAGACGCGCTGTTGACCGCCGATGCGGGTGACTGGACCACCCGCGGCCTCTCGGGGGGCGCCTACGAGAAGGTGCTCGAATGGTCCTTCGAGAAACAGGATCTGAATGACGGCGACCCACCCCTCGTGGATGTCTATATCGACGACGGGCGCGGTGGCGAATACGAGTATCTCGCCGACCACCGGGCCACCGCAACCATCTGGAACCGACACCAGCCCGATGCGGGCGGCGCCCACCAGGATCCGGTGATCGGCACCAACTACGCCTATGTGCGGGTGAAGAACCGCGGCAGCTCCATCGCCAACCAGGTCAATGTCCGGGGCTTCCACTGCAAGCCGCTCGAGGGACATGTCTGGCCCACCGACTTCAAGGCCATGGACACCCCGGAGATCGGTGCACCCACGATCCAACCCAACGACGCCGAGGAGATCGTCGTCGGCCCCTTCGCCTGGGCGCCTAACCCGAACGAAGACGGTGATGACAGCATGATGATGGTGGTCTCGGCCGAGGGCGATCCGGACAATGCGGACAAATACCACGCGGGCCGCACCATCGAGGACTGGCGGCTCGTGCCCAACGACAACAACATCGCAATCCGGACCGTGCAACTCCGCCCGCGGCTCGTCACCGTGCTGCCCGACGATGGCGCCTTCATGAATGTCTGCGTCGGCACAGCGAAGGACATGATCCTGACCCTCTCCAATAGCGGATTCGGTATGCTCTCGATCACCAACATCGCTTCCAATTCGGGGGAATTCGTTGCCCCCGGGGTCAACGCCTACCCGATCGTGATTGACTCGGGAGACAGCATCGACATCCCGATACGCTTCCAACCCACCTCGTTCGGCAACAAGACGGCGCTGATCACCGTTTTTTCCAACGACCCCGGCGGGCCTCGCGTGCTCAGGGTCTCGGGCAAAGCGGCGCCACCACGCCTGGTTTCGGTAATCGCTGACAATGGGGATTTCGGTAAGACCTGCGTCGGTGACTTCACCGACCGGCTATTGACCCTTTCCAACAGTGCCCCCTGTCCGCTGACGATCCAGAGCATCGCCACGTCGAGTGTCGAGTTCGTCCTGCCAAGCGTCCTCAGCTTCCCCATCGTGATCGGTGCGGGCGACAGCCTGCAAATCCCGATCCGGTTCCAGCCATCCGACTTTGGCACCAAGGCGGGCGCGCTGAAGATAAACAGTGACGATCCCCAGGGACCAAAGACGATCCAGGTCACTGGCACTGCGCCTCCGGGACGTCTATCGATCACCGGCTCAACCTGCATCGGCGGCGTCAAGGCCTGCTGCGCAGGCGAACGGACCCTCACTCTGACCAACGTCGGCCACTGCCCGCTACACGTGACGCATGTGGGCCTCGCGCGGCCGAGTAAGTACTGGAAGCTGGTCAACAACCCCTTCCCCGCGACGCTGCAACCGGGGGCGAGCCTCGACATCCTGATACGCTACAAAGCCGAGGAGAAATGCCCGCGCGCCCAGGGACTGGTGATCAAGAGCGACGATCCGGAGAACCCGAAAACAACCCTCGACCTGCTCGCCTACACCGTCTGGGAAAAGGCCTCGGGTAAGGAGTGCGGCGAGTGCGGCTGCAGTGAGTGCTGTTGTGATCGCGGTTGTACGCCCCAAAGCATCGATGCCTGTTGCTTCGACGAGGATCGTGCCGAGGATGACGACGCCTGTTAAACCGTTCAGCGGGGACCGGGGCTGCACGGTCCCCGCAATAGTCAAACTGTATTGCCAGTAATTGGAAAATCGCAATAATTAAAAGGAGCTATCTGACAATGAATAGACGAAGATTAGCGCTATGCTTTGTCTGATTGATTTTTTGTATAAGGCACAGTATCCGGCGCCACCGCACCCCCTGAGATGATGAAGTTCATCGCTTCATCGATACTCCAATCCGTCGACACAAGCCTCTCGATGGGAACTATCTCCAAATAGCCCGAGGTGGGATTCGGCGTGGTTGGCACATACACCGCCGCCAGTTCCTGTCCACTGTTGTCATCCACCATGGTACGTGTCACGAATCCCACCGTCTTCATCTCGGGGGATGGGAATTCGATCAGCACAACCTGTTGTACATTTTCCGGTTTATCCCCTAACGCCGAAATGAGCTTCTTCACCAAGCCATAGACATTCTGAATCACCGGCAGGCGTTGCACGGTCGATTCAAAGATGTTGAGGATTCTCCGGCCGATCATTCGACTCGCGAACCAACCGACCAGATACAGACCCACCAGCATCAGGAACACGGCCAGGGTGTTTTGAAACCATGGCTCAAGCAGCCATTGAGCAAGGGACGGATACTCGTTCCTGATACTGTGTGAAAGTATCTTGACCCAAGGCGCACCCAACTTTGAAAGCTGATTGAATACATATTTGAAGACCAGCCAGGTGACCCAAAGCGGGATAAGGGTGATTACGCCGCTGATAAGATAGCGCTGGATATGCAGCGGTCTCGATTTTATCTCAGTCATAACAGGTTCAATATCGCTTAGGTACGTAGAGTGATGACGGCAATACCTGGCGTTCGTAATTGGGATTGAAGACACGATCCGGCAAGGTAATGGCTTCGTTGGGTATATCCTTGTAGGGGATCTGGTCGAGCAGGTGGTGGATGCAGTTCAAACGCGCACGTTTCTTATCATTGCCCTCCACGATGAACCAGGGCGCCTCGGGTATATTGGTGCGTGCAAGGGTCTCTTCCTTGGCCTTGGTGTAATCCTCCCAGCGCACCCTGGATTGAAGGTCCATGGGGCTTAGTTTCCACTGTTTGAGGGGATCGTGGACACGCATCAGAAAGCGCAACTGCTGCTCCTCGTCAGTGATGGAGAACCAGTATTTGATCAGGCGTATCCCCGACCTGACCAGGGAACGCTCGAAATCCGGGACATCCTGGAAAAACTGTTCCACCTGCTCTTGAGTCGCGAATTCCATCACCCGCTCGACCCCTGAGCGGTTATACCAGGAGCGATCGAACAGGGTGATCTCGCCTGCTGACGGCAGGTGGGCTGCGTAACGCTGGAAATACCATTGGGACTTCTCCTTTTCCGTGGGCTTGCTCAAAGCCACAACGCGGCATACCCGGGGATTCAACCGTTGCGTGATACGCTTGATGACACCCCCCTTGCCGGCAGCGTCCCGCCCCTCAAAGACAATAACGACTTTCTCCCCGCTATGTTCAACCCAATCCTGTAGCTTGATCAGTTCCGCCTGCAGGGTCAGCAGCGCCTTGAAGTACTCCCTCCGATCCAGGGTCGGCGGATGCATTTTTTTATAGATGCGGCGCAACTCCATGGATAGGGCCGGCTCTGACATCTCAAGTTCATAGTCCTCGTCCAGGGCGTCCTCCAGCTCCGCCCGGAGCCAATCCATGCCCTCAAACTGGTTGTCTCTATCTGTCATCTTGTTGCTCCGCATTCATGAGATAAAAATATCACGGCTGCTCCCGGGGACTGTTACAATTCCATTGCACATATTACCTCAAGTTCTATGTGGTACCGATAATGAAAGATATTCGCGTCAGTATCCAATGGAAATCGTCAGCGTCAACCATGAGTTTGCTGAGCGAACCCATCCGAGCGGCCAAACCTTTCCTGCGGTTCGTCACCAGTGGCATGCACGCATACCTTCGCAGTGATGATAGATATCGAGTTTAGGAATCAAATGAGCGCCTGCTGGGCCATGCACAATGGATATTCCAGTATCTTCTAATTGACTCACCCAGTACTTTGGACTTAGCTTAGAAACAGAGGTTCTCGCACCACAGCGGACAACACTATGCGGCTCGCCATCAAACGACACAACCAACAACACCATCCCCTGCAACAGTGTCGTAGATACTCGATAAGTGGAATTACCAGCTTCGTGATAGCAGATGAACTTCATGCTGCCGGGGATACCCTCAGTGTACATAGTGGGGACGCAAGCAAGAGCATATTGGTGAGATGATGCTCTTTTGCATGAAGTTTTTGTTGAGGTCGGATGATGTCACTCAACGCTGCGCCTCCGCCAAAGCACTGGGGGAGGCTCGCGACGTTGGGGCCTTGCTGGTGCTGGCGGATATTATTTCCGATGAGGAGGAGGCTGAAGAGGTCCACAAAGCGGCCAGAGAAGCCCTGCATGAGATGAGCCTGCATTCACGTAAACACCACGATGTGATTGCGGACCTGGAACTTAACATTGAATAGCAGGACTCTCAAGGCATCATCAATATAGTCAAAGACAACTTCGAACAGGAGAAGAAAAGATATACCCAAAGCGCATTCATCATCGGCCGTCACTACATGCGACTGGGACAATACCTGGAAGCACGTGAATGGTTGACCAAGGCAGAGTTCAGAAATCATAAATTCAACCTTTACGGCGACCGTATCGATTTCTGGATCGACAACTGCAACTCTCGACTCCTGTCTGAAGCTGATGCCTCATTCGAGGCAGCCGACTATTATCAGGCAAAGGAGCACTATGCCGTCCTTGACCACGGCCTCAGTGATGCGACAAAGCGGCAGTTTGCCATCTACCTGCGCATCAGCTGCGTCTACTGTAAACTACGCGACTATCGTAATGCCGATCAGGCTTTGTTACAGGCATTGGAAAACAATCATCAACCCGATTATGCGCTTGAACTTGTCCCGATGCTGCGGCAGTTGTCACAACCTGCCGGCAGCGAAATCAATGTAAAAAAAACAAACTCAAGGTTGTTGAAGCCAGACTGGATAAGCGTATCACTGAAATCATACACGAGCTGACAACACAGACGTGTTCAGCTTAGGGCCTGTTAACACTAATTCAAGAAGAAATAGAGGGACATGCCACTGCCGGCCAGGACAACAAAGATCCTGACATAGGTCTGAGGCAACTGGCGGGAGAGATGGGCCGCCACATACCCACCCACCAGGGTGCCAAACATGACCACAATCCCTTCGTACCAGGCGATGGCCCCGTTAACGATAAACAGGGCGATGGCAATCAGCGACACCACGGATGATATGAGCAGTTTCAGTCCGTTCATGGCATTGATATCACCAAACCCCTCCAATGCCAGATAGCTGAGAATGATGATCCCCAAACCTGCATTGAAAAAACCGCCATAGACCGAGATCCCCAGCAACAGTAAAAGCAGCAACAGACCGCCCAACAGGGAAGCGTGCGGATGTCCGGAGGCATATTGCTTCAAGGCTCGATTGAACCGCCCGCCACAGATGAACAACAGGGTGGCGAAGAGCAGCAGCCAGGGGATGGCTTGACGAAACACCGACTCCGGGGTAAGCAACAGCAATAACGCACCTGTACTGCCACCAACCAAGCTGACGATGATGAGTCGCGGCAACTGGGCACGGTAAGCCAGCAGCTCCTTGCGCAGTGCATAGGCGCCGCTCATATAGCCCGCACAGGAGGCAAAGGTGTTGGTGGCATTGGCGCTGATGGGGGCTACACCGACAAACAGTAATGCGGGGAATGTGATAAAACTGCCACCGCCCGCAATGGCGTTGAGTACGCCACCGAAGAATCCTGCAGCGAACAGAAATAGCAGTTGGTAAGTCATGACCACCCGTTGCACCAAGTCGATCGATCGACTTTAGCTGATTCGCCAATCCATGCATAGCGCAACAGGATAAACCTAAATAGTGCCCATCCGGAAATTGCAACTCTCGTCATTCCGGCGAATGCCGGAATCTAGTACCTCATTGACTTCTCTGGATCCCGGCATTTGCCGGGATGACGTGTTTTTAAAAAAGACTGTATTTCTGGATGGCCGCTAAATAATATCTTGGGGTGGCGTGAGACGACTTTTAATTGCTCACACCAAGCTTTGGATCAGACACGCTTCCAACATCGGCGCGCCAGTTGGAGAAGACCCAGTTGACAGCTTCGATCACTCTCTCCGGTTCGTCCTTATGCACATAGTGCCCCCCATGCTCTGCAACCAGGTGCCTGCTGCGACCACTCAATTCTGACAAATCCTCCTGCATCTCCGACCATAACGCCCGCCAGGCCGCCGACGTCATACCTCGATCCGGCGCCCTGCTGATCACCGCCAAGGGCTTGTCACCCATGGTGACGGGCATTCTTGTGGATTGCGCGGCCTGGTACTCTTCGAGGGCATGGGAGGGAAGCAGGGCCTGCATCAGATGCGGCATATTGCAGCCACTAAGCCCTCTTTCAAGACAGGCCTGGGTGGTCATGGGGTGACGCCCATCCACCAGCACCACACCAGCCACCTCATCCGGATAGCGCTCGACGAAATTGAGGACATAGAGTCCACCCATAGAGTGCCCAACCAGCAGATAGGGAGGTCGATGCCCCGTCCGCTTCAGCAAGTGGCGCAGATCATCCACGACCTGTTGCGGCGTTCGCAGTCTATCCGTTGCACTACTGGGGAAATACCCCGGCCGACTGTAGGCAAAGACCCTAGTGATTTCCGACAGCTCATCCATGATCCCGTCCCAGCTCGCCATACCGTCACCCAGCCCCGCTTCCAGAACGATGGTTGCCGGTCCTTGACCAAGCGAGGCATAACCAATCCGTGTACCCTCTATCGGTTGATGTTTGACATTACGCAGTGTTGTACAAGCCGTCAGCAAGCAGACACAGATCAATGCCATTACAAAGCCATTCAAAAGTCGCACTGTCATCTCTTCACCTTTTCATTGAAACCAGCCCCAGAAATCACATCCAGAACATCCACCACAGTTTGAAATACTTTTTTATAATCTTTTTGGAAATCCAGGTTATTCCTTTTACGGCCGGAGCCGTACCTGAATTGGTCATGACGACAAACGCAAAGTCGGAGTCGGGAAAGAGCATGGTTGCGCAGTAAAAGGTACCGGCGCTGCCATCGAACATTGAATAACGCTCACCCCAAGCGCTTGCATTTACCACACCGAAGGAGAATCCCCGTTGGCGATAGTGAATCGTCCGGTAGGTGCCTGCGGCAAGATAGTTGTCTTTGCCCATTAATCCCTGCAGGTGAAGTTGGACATAGCTTGCATAGTCCAAGGGTTTCAGACTAAGGTCGCCGGCGGGGGCGATGATGTCAGGAAGCCTGTATTCATGTTCCGGAGAGAGGGCCTTCAGCGTGCCGTCGATCTCCGCGTGACCCCAGGGCTGATTCCTGTGGTGCTTATTCGGCCAACCGAATATGACCGGCAGCTGCAGATCACGGGAAAGGGTTTGCTGGACCAACTCCTCCCAGGTCAATCCCGCAACCTGCTCCAGCATGGCTGCAGCCATGGTGTAACTTGCATTCGAGTAGAGATGTTTAAAACCATGCCTGGATCTCTTTGCGGCCGGTTTCTGTCGTATCAGATAGGCTATAAAATCCTCTCTTGATCTGGACACCGTTGCATCTAACCCGGAGTACTCTTCACCAGCCGTAAACGGGATGATGCCGGCTTGACACAGCAACAGATCCTCCAGGGTAATAGTGAGATATTCATTTCTGGACAGCGCCTTCAAGTCTGGATAGAGATCGAAGAATCGCGTATTCCAGCTTAGTTTTGCTTGCTCGATCAATCTGCCGGCCATTACAGCCAGGACCGATTTTGTGCAGGAGCCGATATGAAAATAGTCATCCAGGGTGGCGCTGCTGTTCGAGCCCACTACCCTTTCACCTTGGATATCCGCGATAAGCATTCGCTCCGAGTCCATGACGACTACCGCCATGGCGGGGATACTGTTTTCGTGCCTTGCCTGCTCGATGAAATCGGTGACATCCTCTTTCAGCAGATAGCGACTCTTTTCATTGGCGCCAATGCGACGAGTAGATATGTGATGTCGAATTCCCATAATGTCTAGTCTCTCCGTAACGCTTCAACCGGTAAAAAACCCGCGGCACGCTGTGCCGGATAGTAGCCGGAAGCCAAACCCACCAGTACCGAGACCAGGAAACCGACCAGGATGCCTGTGGTCGTCGGAATGAGTGGAAAGCCGGTTACAAGATCGAGCAGGCCACCCAGGATCAGCCCAATAGTCAGTCCGGCAAAGCCACCGATGACACTGATCAGCACCGCTTCTGCCAGGAACTGGAAAAGTATCTGCCGGCGTGTCGCCCCGATCGCCATCCTCACACCGATCTCGCGGATCCGTTCCACCACCGCGGTGCTCATGATCCCCGCCACACCGATTCCGCCCACCAGCAGGGAGGTGGAGGCCGCCACTACCCCCATGGCGGTGATACCGCCGAGAATGCGGTCCACTGTCTTCAGATAGGAGGCGAGTGTCACCTGGCTATATTGGTATGCACCCCGATGTCGCCGCTGTAACACCTGTTTCATCTGCTCCGCCGCCCGCTCCGCCTGTTGCAAAGAGACCGCCTCCGCCTGCAGGTAACTGATCTCCCGATTGCCGTTCATCTGCTGTACCAGGGTATAGGGCAGCAGAATCCGGTTATTGGCATCCTCGCCACCCTCGGAGCCGATACTCGCCAGCAGGTCACGGCTCTTGTATTGCAGCACACCGATCACCCGGTATTTCCTTCCACCTATGCGCAGATGCCGGCCGATGGGAATTTCCACTTGGGGGAACAGATCCTTGGCCACTGTCTCGCCGATCAATACCACCGGACGTCGGGCGTTGATCTCCTGTTCCCTGAATCCACGCCCCTGCTTCAGGTGATCGTTATTGATACTGAGAAAGTCCGCATTCACCCCTTTGATCGCGGCATTGCTGTAACGATTGCCCCATTGGATGATCGACTCACTCTCCATCAGTAACACAGGACTGATGTTGCGTACCGCAGGACAACAGTCGCCTCGCAACAGATCCAGGTCCTGCTCCAGCAGACCCGATCCTGTCCGCACCCGCCGGTTTGGGTCCTTGTCGTTATAGTCACGGAAGACCCAGACGGAGCGCAGCCCGAAGGTCTCCAGCTCTTTCATGACGAAGACCTTGCCGCCGCTGCTCACCGCGCTGACCGTCATCACCGCGGCGATGCCGATGGCTATGCCCACCAGGCTCAACAGGGAGCGCAGGCGATTCTCCCTGAGCGCCCGCAACGCCTCTTTTATCAATTCGATAGAGACAAGCAACTGATTCATGGGAGGATCTCCCCATCGCGCAGACGCACTATGCGGTCGGCCGCCTCGCCGATGACCGGGTCATGGGTCACCATCAGCAGGGTATGTCCCTCGGCGTGCAGACTCTTGAAGAGCGACATCACCTGGGCGCCGTTGCGGCTGTCCAGGGCGCCGGTGGGCTCGTCCGCGATCAGCAGTGAAGGCCGGTTGACCAGGGCCCGGGCGATCGCCACCCGCTGCTGCTGGCCGCCGGAGAGCTGGTTGGGCAGATGGGAGGCCCGGTCCGCCATGCCCACGTGTTCCAGGGCGGAGAGGGCACGCTGTTGCCGGGCCGAACCCGCGATCCCCTGGTAGAGGAGCGGCAGGGCGACATTCTCCAGCGCGGTGCGGGTCGGAATAAGATTGAAGGATTGAAAGATGAATCCGATATAGCGCGCCCTGAGGCGGGCGAGCCGATGGGGGATGGCGTGGTCCACCACCTCACCGCTGAGCAGATAGTGGCCGCGATCCGCCACATCGAGACAGCCGATAATGTTGAGCAGGGTGCTCTTGCCCGAACCGGAAGGCCCCATGATGGCGACGAACTCACCGCCATCGACCTTGAGATCCACATCGTGGATCACCGTCAGCTCCGCACCGGCCCGCCAGTAGGATTTACAGAGGCCTTCGATTTCGATCATGGCCCTATCTCCGCACTCACCCGCAATCCCTGGTCGAGCGTCCGGCCATCCAGGCGCACCACTCTCATACCCTCTTCGAGACCCTGGGTAACCTCCACGTGGGTGTCGCCCTCCAAGCCGGTCTGTATGGCGTGATAGCGCACCCTTCCCGCTTCGATCAACACCACCTCGGTGCGTTCATCGTTCTCCCGCAGGGCCGCAAAGGGAAGCTTCAATACCCCATCGCGTCGCTCCACGGCGATCTCCAGATCCAGCTGCTGTCCCAGCAGCAGCGGAGGGGGCTCCTCTCCAAGGCCAAGGCGCACGCGAAAGGTGTTGAGACGCTTGTCCTGCTCCCGCTCCACGCTCGGTCCGATCCAGTTGACGGCGGATCGCCACTCCCGCCCCGGAAAGGCGTCGCAGCGAACCACCACCGACTGTCCCTTCCGTACCCGTCCGCTGTCCACCGCGTCCACATGGGCCTCGATCTCCCAACGCGCCAGCGCCACCAGGGTGAAGAGCTTGGTGCCGGCCTCCACCCATTGTCCCACCTCCGTCGATTTACCGATCACCACCGCATCGAAGGGGGCGCGCACCTGCTGCCACTCCTGGGCCACGTCGGCCAGACTCAGGTCGGCCCGGGCCACCTCCCAGGCCGCACTGGCAGCCTCCCAGTTGAGTTTCGCCTCCTCCAGCTTCTCCGTGGAGACGGCGCCCTTTTCTGCAAGTTTCTGCAAGCGCCGGTAACGCATCAGCTGTTCACGTCGATGCACATCCTGCTGCTGCAGGAAGGCCTTGGCCCGTTGCCGGCTTGCGGCAGCCGCCCGATTGTCCATGGTGGCGAGTATCTCTCCCTCCTCGACCTCTGCACCCAGGGTGGTGTCGACACGGTTGACCTGACCATCCACCAGGGCGGTGATCTCAACCTGTCGGTCGTTGATCACCTCCCCGGTCACCCTGATCACCAGTTCCATGTCGCCCCGCTCCACGGCCAGGGTCTCCACCTCCCGTGGCTGCTCCCTCAGGACCAGGTAGGCAACCGAGAGGAGTAGCGAACCAACAAGCAGGGCGATAAGGATGCGTCCCGGTTTCATGACCATCGGTCTCAGAACTTGTAGCTCAGCCCGAGGTAGCCACCGGCCAAATTAGCTTCATCGACAATCGGACTGTCACTGATCTCGTCCCCGAAGCGACCCACACCGACGCCACCGATCAGATCAATCTTCTGATCAAAGGCATATTCGAACTCGATGCCGGCGTACGGTGTCACTGTTGATCCCACCTCGTAGACCGCACGACGGGCAGTCGCCTCGTCAGTGTCGACCCCGAAGTAGTAGTCAGCCAGATCACTGCTCTGCCAGCTCACCCCCAGTTCCGGACGTAAAGTCCACTGACCGTGCTTGAGGGGATAGGCATAGCTGAGAATCACCTCCTGACCATCGGACGTGTCACTGACGTCGGCCAGCAGCTGTGCATTCAGTTCGCCGAAACCGGTCTGCCAACGGGCAGTGACACCGAGATCAAAACCGGGATCCCGATCGTCCAATCCCTCCAGCTCATCGTTGTCCTCCGGATAGAGCCCCATGGCGCGGACCCGGCCCAC
>NATW01000090.1 GCA_003094555.1 gamma proteobacterium symbiont of Ctena orbiculata | reverse complement strand
GATCTGCGATCATGGCGTTCCCCAGTGCCATCAGGACATACCCTTTGGGTGGGGTTCTGTTTTCTGCTTTATTGTGTGAGTTGTATCTATATCCTCGGAGTATTTTGTTATCAGAGGTTGTGAAATGTGTTTGCTCGATAAGGGGAGATACCAATGCTCTGTTCTTATCGGGCTTCGGCGCCGCCAAACTCCAGAGCCAAAAAAGGAAAGGCTCTTGTATAGATCCGCATACGGTTTTTTCTCTTTCATCTGCAGCTGCATTGCTTACCAAGATGAAAAGGAAAATTAGAGTTGTTGGAATCTTCATAGTGTCTCGGGATATTTACTCCGGTCGATGCTCGCATATCGACTGCGCAGCCGCGAATTCAACTGCTTCCCCGATGGACTCCAGGGGCCAGCGGCGGTCATCCTCGTAGCGGTACAGTTCATCATTGATGTCGAAGTACAAGACCCGTTCTCCGAGTCCGCGTTTGCGTAGAGAACTCAATTCCTCAAACAGCACCTGACTGTAGTTACTCTCGACAATGATGGCCTGGGCAAGGTCGATCGCAGCGGTGAAAACGTAAAACCACATGTTCATCTCCCGAGCCGGCGAGACTCCATCGGGCGGCATCAGCTGATTAGGCACTTCGACGCACACAGGTTGCGGTGGTGGATTAGGCCGGGATTGGGGCCAGAGCAGCATTGTGTAGTATCCGGCCTGATCTAGACGCAAGGTCAATCTACCGATCCTGGGCAGGAAGTTCTCTGCCTTCCAGGTTAAAAGCTTGCGGGATTCTTCCAGATCGATCTCTTCATCCTCAGTGATCTCCAGGAAGAACTTCTCGTCAAACTGCCGAGACCAGAGGACAAGGCAAAACGGGTGCTTGATATCCATGCGCAGTATCCGGGCATAACGACGCGCCTCGTCGGTGCACCAGTTGCCTTGCATACTCCCCGCCGCGTCGATATCAAACATCTGTTGACCAGCAAGCATCACTTCTTGTCGCAAACCTTCCCTGCGGGTTTGGTAGTCGTTCAACCATTTTCTGTAGAGTTCATCGCTCATATCGACAGTCTCCTTGCGTGGTCATGCTCTCGGTATTATCCACTATGAATTGTACTAGGTCCTGTTAACACTAATCCAATGCGCCCCACAGGAAGTGCCCTTGGGGTGCATTGGATTAGTGTTAGCAGGCCCTAAATATGTAGGGGTTTCAGGCGTGAATATTCACTTCCGGGCAGATAAATCTATATTCCTGATCTATACTCGCTCGCAAAAAGGAGATCGAATCATGCACATGTTTATTCTCATCTTCCTGTCATTGATCTTGCCTGCCACTTATGTTTATGCGGGTGATATGCAAGGCAGTCGTGATCACCCGGAAATTCCACGTGTGGCTGGTTCGGAAATCATCGGATTTGAATACAACGAGTATGATGCCGCCAACTTTTTGAAAGAAGACGCGAGTAAAAAAATAACCCTGGTTAATCCGGAAGGTAAACGGACGCGTATTCTCTATCTGGCAAAGGCGGGCGATAAGCCGCTGATGGTGCAGAAGAACTATGATACTGCCTTGAGGCAACTGGGAAATGCCAATGAGATATACAGTTGCAAAAATACAGGATGCAACAAACATCTGCTTGCGACCACATTCTGGACGCGCGACACAATGGTTCCAACCGAGGGGCTAACTCACCCGTTTTATTTGCTGGGCTTCTCTCACACCTTCACTTCGCCGGCATATCGCTATATTGACGTAACGACGGATAGTGCCAGATATCATGTTGGTGTGTCTGCCGCGGTTATCGCCGCGAACAACTCCAACAAGAAATTCAGGGAACGGACTGTGATGCAGGTTGAGATTCTGGAGGTCAGCAATTTTGAGGCAACCCTGGAGTTTATCGACGCATCCGAAATGCAGCAGCAAATTGGAGAGTCTGGGCACGTGGCCCTGTACGGTATCCAGTTCGATCATGACAAAGCGACGTTACGACCTGAGTCCAATGAAACGATCACCGAGATAGTGAAGGCATTGAAATCAGATCCTGCCTTACAACTCTACGTGGTAGGACATACTGACGATGTCGGAAGTCTGACGTACAACCAGGATCTTTCCCTGAAACGTGCCAATAGTGTCGTTAAGTCATTGGTTGCCGCCGGCATCGAAGACAGCAGACTGACTGCGCTTGGTGTCGGACCTGCAGCACCGGTCAGCAGTAATGATACGGAAAGCGGTCGGGCAAAAAATCGACGTGTTGAGTTAGTAAAGCAGAGAACGGTTGACTGATGGAAAAGCCATTAATATGGAGAAATAGAGCAGTGTCGCGATAAGGATAACCGCAGTAAAGCCGAGATCGATGGCGATCAGCGTTGCCAATCCTGCACTGATCACAGAGGCATAACCGTTGATGCCCCATGCCCACGGAATCAGGGTCGAGTCCTGCTTTTTCATTAAGGAGATGGCAAGAGGAAATGGCATCCCCATGAAAAATGCCAAGGGCGCGATAAGGAGTGAAGAGATCACGAACTTGTACAGCATGGCGAGATGGCCCAGTTGTTCGAACAGCGGCTCCAAAAGAAACAGATACCCAATGCTCACCAGGGCGATGAAAAGGACCGCCAGAACCGCAATTCGATAGTGTGATTGATTTTTCGCCAAGCGCTCACTGACAAAGCTACCCAAACCTGCAAATAACAGGAATCCGGCAAGGGAGATCGATATGGCATAAATGGGGTGGTGCAGAAAAAGAATGAATTTCTGAATGGTTGCGATCTCGATAAACAGGAATGCCACGCCGATAGCGAAGAAGTAGTAGAAAACACGCCAGCGGCTCACGCTCCCACCTGTTGTCCCTGTGTTGCGTGAGATGATGTGTAAGGGCAGCAGTATCAACAGGGCGCTGAGCAACGTGGTGATCACCAGGGTAATGATCAGGATGATGTAGCCCCACTCGATCAACGGCATGCCCCCCTGGTGGCGCAGCTTCAATGCCTCGAAAAAGCTCTCCCATTTGAAGAAGTGGTGGAAATAGGGTCTGTCGTCCGAAGCGGGCTGGAGATCGAATTTATAGTTCTCCAGGAGTTGCTCCTTGTCACCCGAAACGATCTGTTTGCTTGCCCGGTAGAAATAGGGTTCACGCAGTTGGTTGTAACGGTTTGCCTGCGCTTCGTTGAGGCGATGGCTGTAGGCCAGGTCAAAAAGCCTTGCCTGGCAAAAGGTGTCCGCCAGATCGAGCTCCTGGGAGGTGAAGGTTCCGTTCTTCACCAGCAGGGTAGCGGTCTGCCAGTTTCGAATCAGCAGCAGACGTTTATCCAGATCACTCAGTCCCAGGCTCTCCATCGCCTGATGGGCGGTGAGGAGGAGTTTGAGGGTATCTCTGGGAGGTACCTTGATCCAGCGGGTGATGGCGAGATAGCCCTCCGGCGCGAGATGGGAAAGGTAGAGCGCTAGCGCCTCCCGGGTATAGAGATAACTTTCATTCAAGGCATACAGGCCCGATGACGATGCGCTGGCCGCGTCGACCAGGGCGATCTGGATCAGGTTGTACTGTTTATCACTTTGGCCGAGAAAGT
>NATW01000089.1 GCA_003094555.1 gamma proteobacterium symbiont of Ctena orbiculata | reverse complement strand
CTGGCCGTAGCCAATTCAAGTGAGCACCACACGGTCAGCTTGGCTTGTGGGCTGGCCCATGGGGAGCCCCGCCAAGGGATCAATTCAGCGTTGCGCTTCTTGGAAAGGGCCTGCCATTCCCCGCGAAGCGCGCCTTGCCTTGATCCCTTTGCGGGGCTCTGAGAATTACAGAACTTCCCGCTTGGCCCACTAGGCTGTATTGTTTGGAGTATTTAACCCTGCGCGCAACCAGGCCTGTGTACATGATCAAGAGTCTATTGCAGATCTATTGATTAAACGAAACTATTGATTGACAACTTCCATGACAAACCTAGGTAATCTTTCTGCCGAATTTCCGCACAGCCACCTGCAACCATTATCCCTCTTCTGTCTTTGTGTTTGAGGTTTCAGCCGGATGCAGAGTGATGAAGACAAGCAGGGAGATCAGATTTCAGTAAATATTGCCTGTCTCGATATAGAACGTCTCCGACCGACCCTGGTCTCGACAATCGGCAGCCACTGTGAGGTATGGCGCAGCAATCAGCGACTCGAAACAAAAACCGGGGATGAGGATGAGGTGATTTATACGGAATTTGTTATTAAGCGTCCGTTTTCCGACCATTCTGTTAGTGAAGCGAACCTGCTCGCTCGCCACTATCGCCAATTGAAAGAAACCCTAGACGAAATCATTCCCGATGCCTTGTTTGTGGTAACTAAAATTAACGATAGGCCCAGCATTTTCGTGCTGGCGAAGGCAATCAATATCTGGTTTAACATGGCAAACCAACAGAATGAAGAAGAGGCGGTGAAGTTGCTATGCAAATATCCCAAAGCGCGCATACAGCTGGCTCGTTTCGTTAAGGCGGCGCAGGCCTGGCGCAATTCCGATAATCCAAAAATGATTGATCTTTTTGGTATCGACAACTTGATCATGGACACCAACCGGGAGATTCGTTTTCTCGACAGTTTTTTTGTGTTCTTCTTTGTAGACACCTTTCATGTCATCGATGGAGGTGAGGATGACTCTGAGCTGAAAGATAAAGTTGAGTTATCAGAAAAGCGTCTCCAGTACCTGGAGCATCTATTGAGAATGGCGAAGAAGACATGTGACCAACAACAATCTCCTGCATGAATCCAGGCAATACTCAAGTTGGCAGCATGACTTTCTCATGCATAATGTCTGGAAAATAATACAGATATATTGAGACCGCTTCGATCGTTTCGGTTCTCCATTTCAATCGTTGCATGATGCAGATCCACAATACGTTTGACGATAGACAATCCCAATCCGCTCCCTTGTATATTGGTATCCTCCCCGCGTCTGAATCTCTGATAAAGCCCTTGTTGATTTTCCTCTGGAATACCGGGGCCAGTGTCAGTGACAATTAACTTAATAGTTGAGTTGTGTTCCTCTAATTTCACACAAACTTCCCCTTTCTCGGGCGTATAGCGGATTGCATTGTCGATAATGTTCCTCAACAGAATTTGAATGCCTGGCTTATAACTACGCAGCATAACGGGGCGCTCTATACCTTCGTAGGCAAGCTCGATATCCTTTGCTAGCGCTAGTGAACCCAATGCAGCTAGTACATTTATGGTTTCACCATGCAGATCCACATCTTCTACATGTGAATGCTCGAGGGATTGACTATCCATGCGAGCGAGCATGAGAAGCTGCTCAAGTAAATGAGTTGCACGATCCACACCCCGTATGACCTGGTCAAGAAACTTGGAATGTCCATTGCCTTCGTCGGCAAGGGACTTGGCTTGTGCCAAAGTCTTCAATGCAGCAATCGGCGTTCTCAACTCATGCGCCGCATCCGCGGTAAACCTCCGTTCATTCTCCAGCACTCTTTGCACTCGATAAAACAAACTGTTTAATGAAGTAACCATTGGTACAACTTCACGGGGTACATTCTGGGTGGAAATTGATTCCAACGATTTTGGGTCTCTATGTTCGACCTTGTCAGCGATAGTATGGAGCGGTTTTAACCCGCTTCCCACCACAATCCAGATAATTAGGCCTATCATAGGCAAGGAGATGATTATCGGCCATAAACTATTGAAGACAATCTCTGACACAGTTTCCTGACGTACGGACATTAATTCTCCAATCTGCACCTGGAACTGCCCTGTAGGCTCTTTCAATCCGTACATTCGCCACAGTTTACCGTCCACGGTTTGATTGTTATAACCTTCGGTAAATGTATTGAACGTGGCTGGTAGATTTGAACGTAAATAGGTCCTCCCGTTTGTTCCCTTGATGAGAAATGCCAGCTTAGCCTCATAACGATGACCTGTTTCCCGTTCTCGAGGTACCAGAGTCAAATAGTCTTTTTCACTCTCATCAGCCATGAATTCATCAATAAAGTGCTTCAAAGCAAAAGACTTGTTGACGAAATCTTCGCCCAACTCCTGAACAATTTTATGCAGATTCATTCTTGCTTCATTGTCTTCCTCAACTTCGTGAAGCATTAATGTGGCAAGGATACGGGACTCCTGAGCCAAGGTGGCGTCATAGATCTCCTCTACTTCATGGTAGGCGGCAAGATAGACAAAATAGGCCGATATGAGCCAAAGAACGACAATTGTGGAAATCAGACTGACTAACAGTCTTCTGCGAATTGAAGGATTAGTGGCCTGCTGCACGCCTAAATCTCATTGATGAATCAGCTTCTGAATTGTGTAACCGACGCCACGAACAGTCCTGATCAGCTCCTTCCCCAGCTTTTTGCGCAAATGGTGTATATAGACCTCAACAGCGTTACTCTCCACACCTTCATCCCAGCCATATAAGGCCTCTTCCAATACTTGCCGGGATAAAATACGTCCCTGATTTGTCAGCAATGCTTCCAAAACAGCAAATTCGCTTGCCCCCAACATAATCTCTTTCCCGGCCTTGGTGAGACAGTGGGCGGCGGGATCAAGTACCAAATCCTCATAGTTGATGACTGAGGTTGAGCGTCCTTCACGGCGTCTGGTGATAGCCCGCAGTCGCGCATTTACCTCCAACAGATCGAAAGGTTTGACAACATAATCATCCGCCCCCAAGTCAAGCCCCTCGATACGATTCTCCACCGTATCACGGGCTGTCAGAACCAGTACCGGAAGATCCATGTCCTGCTTGCGTAGTTTTTGCAACACATGTAACCCATCCTGCCGTGGCAGACCCAGGTCGAGAATCAATGCATCCAAGTTCTCTGTTGATAAGGCTTGTTCTGCTGCCATGCCATCCATTACCCAGTCCACGGTGTGCCCCAGCTGTCTCAAGCCCAAGCTCAAGCCTTCGCCCAGATATCTATCATCTTCAGCTAACAGAATTCGCATCATCAGACCCTCATTGAGGCCAGTAACTCGATCTTAGGGGGATTTTCCATCAGTTGCCAAACCATGTCCTGCAATCGGAGCTGTCAAGTTAACCATTATTTCTTAATGCATTCTTAAATACTTAAAAACCGTGAGAAATGAATCCAAACAAGCGCCGTTTTCGCAAGATCCACTCGGTGAAGTTAAGCCCGAGTCGAGCTGCCCCCCCAAATAGCCTAATCCAGCGTTGAATAACAGCTATTGCTGTCTACATTTAAGCCGATTTGGGACAAAATTAACACATACTGCCAATGACGATTTTCATAAAAAAATCATTAGCATATTGTTTTATTCAGGGGTATGATCAGATCACGCTACGAAACAGATTCATAACCGCTTCCCCATTTGATTTTTTCAAGGTCGAGAATCGGCGTACTCAGTTTCCTGGCTTGGGCAGGGTTGTTAAAAAGCCGTGCCATTTAGCGTTCACGGCATATCTGGGCAGGTCTCATGAGACTCTCAGATCCTGAACATATAAATATATTTTGTTAGGAATGTAGATAGATGACTAAATTGTATGTTGGCAACCTTCCCTGGTCTGCCACAGAAGATGATGTCCGGGAGCTTTTCTCAGACATTGGTGAGGTGCAGTCGGCAAACCTTATTCTGGATCGAGAAACCCGTCGCTCAAGAGGATTTGCCTTTGTGGAAATGAGCCAAGGAGATGCTGAAAAAGCCATCTCTCAACTCAATGGCAAGGATTTTCAGGGCCGTGACTTACGCATCAATGAAGCCATGGATAAGCCAAAGCGTAGCTCTGGCGGTGGCGGTGGTGGTGGTCGCTGGTAACAGCCGAGCTGCCAGATTCATAATGGCAGACTAAGTATCACGCTGATTTTCCCACAACGGTAGGCCGGACACTCCCGGCCAACCGTTGGTATAATAAGAAACGTAGAACCTGCATGGTCTATCTATGATCGTAGGGTGGGTGGGTGTTTGCGCCTGCCAATCGTTTTTCCCCAAAAATCAACTGCTTAGACTAGCTGACAGCTACTCCGATTGGAGTGCCGCGATGCGTGATTCCAGTGGCGGATGGCTCGCAAACAGCTTTTGCACCTTGCCTGCGCTGATTGCGAATGCAGCTATCTCATCGGGCAGCGACTCTGGCTCGTGGGCCTGTTGCAGACGCCTGAGGGCGGCTATCATCTTCTCTCTGCCCGCAAGATCCGCTCCTCCTCTATCGGCGCGAAACTCCCGCCAACGGGAAAACCACATCACGATAGTCATGGCCAGAATCCCCAGGACAAACTCCGTAATCATCGATACGATGAAAAATGCAGGGCCGTAACCACGTTCTGTCTTAAACACGAGGCGATCGACCGTGTGCCCAATGACGCGAGAGAGAAACACCACAAAGGTGTTTACCACCCCCTGTATCAATGACAATGTGACCATATCGCCATTCGCAACATGGCTGACTTCATGGGCCAGCACGGCTTCCACCTCATCCCGGTTCATCTGTTGCAGCAAACCGGTGCTGACCGCAACCAGGGCACTGTTTTTATTCCAGCCAGTGGCAAACGCATTGGGTGAGGCATGATCGAAAATCCCCACTTCCGGCATACCGATATCGGCCTGTTGCGCTTGCCTTTGAATGGTACTGACCAGCCAGTTTTCAACTTCGCTGGCCGGGGTTTCGATCAGCTTGACCCCCATGCTGCGTTTCGCCATCCATTTGGAGATGAATAGCGATATCAGAGAACCCGAGAAACCGATAACGGCTGAATAGACCAGCAATGCATTGAGATTGAGGTCGACCCCATTCTCCAACAGCAGCCCCTCTATACCGAGTAGTCTGAAGGTAATGCTGATCAATGCCACGATGGCCAGATTAGTGCCTAAAAACAGTACAATTCTCATCATTTTCGGTTCACCAGGTTAGGAATTCCATTCTTTGTGAATATTGGAGCATTGATGATTGATTTCAAGGGAAGTTCCCAATAATTAGGGGGTTCAAACGAAGGGTTCGAATCATGGCCTGCCTCGCAGTCAAATAAAAAGGGGCCGTTTGGGGTCACGAGTTAGTTGGGTGCCTGCTGATGGGCAGGGATTGACTCGCCTGCGATGCAGGCTCGCCCCTTTGGGGCGCCCTCGCTTTGCTCGGGCGTCCTGCGGCGCTCTGCGCCTGGTCGAACGAAGGGTTCGAATCATGGCCTGCCTCACAGTCAAATAAAAAGGGGCCAGAAGGCCCCCTTTTTATTTGGCGGAGAGGCAGGGATTCGAACCCTGGGAGGGCTACAAACCCTCAATGGTTTTCAAGACCACCGCATTCGGCCGCTCTGCCACCTCTCCGAAGGGGCGCTAGGATACACTAAACAACCTTGAAATATCTACTAGTTACCACCACTTTATGTGTATTGATCTTTTCGCCAGGAGCGGTATCCTGTGCTGAACGAATCGAGGCAATGACTGTCTCACCAATGAGATTGATTTTAGGGAATTAATCAGGAGATAACGCCAAAATGAATCGTCTAGATATTAGCGCCGCCCGTCCTGCGGAGTCCGTGCTTTCAACTAATAAGTTGATAAAAAATACTTATATACTGCTCTCCATGACGTTGCTGTTCAGCGCGCTCACGGCGACCGCATCCGTTTTTCTTGCCGTGCCCGGTTGGACCTATATGGCCTCCCTGATCGGCGCCATCGTCCTGATCTGGTTCGTTTTGCCACGTACGGCCAACTCCTCTACCGGACTGGCAGTGATTTTCGGTATTACCGGTCTGATGGGATTCGGTCTCGGGCCGATCCTGAATGCCTACCTGAGTATGGCCAACGGTCCACAGATTGTGGGAACCGCCATGGCCGGTACGGGTATCATCTTCCTCGGCCTGTCTGGTTATGCCCTGACCAGTAAACGGGATTTCAGCTTCATGGGTGGTTTTCTCATGGCTGGCCTGCTGATGGTCTTTGTCGCTATGTTGGCTGGACTGTTTTTGAATATGCCTGCATTGCACCTGGCGATTTCAGCCATTGTGATCATGCTGATGAGCGGTTTCATCCTCTACGATACCAGCCGCATGGTGCATGGCGGAGAGACCAATTACATCATGGCCACCATTGGCCTGTACCTGAATATCTACAATCTTTTTGTCCACCTGTTGGCACTGCTCGGAGCACTCTCCGGGGAAGATTGATTGTAATTAATTTTTACAATAAAGCCCCGGCAATGCCGGGGTTTTTTATTGAAGGAGTACAATTGCGATGGATTGGACAAAGATCATCTGGGCTCTATTGCTGGGCGCGATGATTCTCTTTCTCTGGCCCCGTGCCAAGCATATGCTCAAAAACAGCCCAAAGGCAGAAAAAGGGGATTGGCAGGCTGTGTTAATGCCGATGGCCTTTGTCATCGGATTTGTGATTCTGCTCATCATGATGGTCTAGCCCGGGCACATCTCCTGGCACGATCATCGGCTACCCGGATAAAGTTCGCGCTAGCCTATCTTTTCAAGGCCACCCATATAGCTGCGCAGTAGTTCAGGAACAGTGATCGAACCGTCGGCCTGCTGGTAGTTCTCCATCACGGCGACCAGGGTGCGGCCTACGGCCAGACCCGATCCGTTCAGGGTATGTACCAGTTCTGGCTTGCCGGTCTCTGGATTGCGCCAGCGTGCCTGCATGCGACGTGCCTGAAAGTCGATGAAATTGGAGCAGGATGAGATCTCCCGGTAGCGGTTCTGACCCGGCAGCCAGACCTCCAGATCGTAGGTCTTGGTGGATGAAAACCCGATATCCCCGGTACACAGGGTCACCACACGATAGGGTAATTCCAGCTTCTGCAGAATTGCCTCGGCATGGCCGGTGAGCTCTTCCAGGGCCTGAAAGGAGTGGCTGGCGGCAACCGCCTGGACCAATTCAACCTTCTCGAACTGATGCTGGCGAATCATACCCCGGGTGTCCTTGCCGTAAGATCCCGCTTCAGAACGGA
The DNA here is from genome assembly GCA_003094555.1 of gamma proteobacterium symbiont of Ctena orbiculata. Classification (GTDB taxonomy): domain Bacteria; phylum Pseudomonadota; class Gammaproteobacteria; order Chromatiales; family Chromatiaceae; genus Thiodiazotropha. The sequence goes on along the minus strand of NATW01000089.1, from coordinate 28,216 downwards.
AACAGGGTGTATGGGCTACCCATTTGCGCGGCATATAATCGGCATCGATGATTTGATCCCGAATCAGATTGGTCACCGGTACTTCAGCGGTGGGAATCAGATAGTATTCAGACTCGCCGCAGAGCTTGAACAGATCCTCCTCGAACTTCGGCAACTGACCGGTACCACGGAGACTGTCGGCATTAACCATATAGGGCACATAGGCCTCGGTGTAGCCATGTTCCGTAGTATGGGTATCCAGCATCAACTGGATGAGTGCCCTATGCATCCTTGCCAGAGGCCCCGCCATTACGGCAAAGCGAGAGCCGGTGATCCTGGCCGCCGCTTCGAAATCGAGTAATCCGCTGGCATCACCAAGATCCACATGATCCTTGGGCTCGAAATCAAATTCACGGGGTTTCCCCCAACGCCTCTCTTCCCGGTTATCCTCCTCATCTCGCCCCGCCGGCACAGATTCATGGGGCAGATTTGGAATCCCGAGGGTGATATCCGAGAGCGTCTCCTGAACCTTGCTAAGTGCCTCCTGGGATGCCTTCAATTGATCCCCTAGGGCAGCCACTTCAGCCAGCAGCGGTTCAATATCCTCCCCCACCGCCTTGGCCTTGCCGATCGACTTGGAGCGACTGTTACGCTGATTCTGCAGCTCCTGGGAATCAACCTGCAACTGTTTGCGCTGGGCTTCCAGCGTACTGATCTGATCAGTATCGAGCTGATAGCCTCGGCGGGCCAACTGCCGGGCCACCTCATCCAGATTGTTTCTTAACAGTCGCGGATCCAACATCGATTATTCACCCATATTCACGTGTGCGGACCAACTTACAACATGGCCCGGTTCTACCCATTGATTCAAATCGTGCAACACCCTCTCCACCTGCTCCGGCAGGTCGAAGAACTCAACCACCAGCGGCAGGTCCATGGAGATGTCCAGTAACGAGGCTTCATGGGCCTTGCCCGAACGCCCGAAACCGGCAATGCCGCGAAATGCGGTAACCCCCCTGACCTGCTCTTCCTGATGGAGAAAATCGAGCAATTTACCCAACTGATGATCACCTTCGGTCAAATAGACCCGCACCATGGTCACTTCAGTCTGTTTCATAGCTGTCTCCCGACCACCAGGCCGAACCAGCAGGCCAGGACACAAGCGACGACACTTAGCAGAATATTCATGCCGGCCTTCAACAACTCTGCCTGCTCAAGCAGGTTGAGTGTCTCTATTGAAAAGGTGGAAAAGGTGGTAAAGGCACCGAGAAAGCCGATCAGCAGAGCACCGCGTAATTCCGGTGAAACCGTGGTGCGTTCCAGCAGCAGGACATACAGAAATCCCATCACCAGTGACCCCAATACGTTCACCACCAGGGTGCCATAGGGAAAACCGCGGCCAAGCAGTCCATACACACCATTGGATACCCAAAAGCGGAACAGCGCTCCAGCAGCACCGCCGGATGCAATGGCAATCAGCTGATTCAATCTCGAAACCTTTAATTGATATAAAGGCGGGATTATAACCGCAGTTACCCGGTGTCTGTTAACACTAATTTGAGTGCCACTGATCTGTCCTGTTGGACATGACATCAACATTCAAATCGGGCTTAGAAGCTTAGGTTTCTGCTTAGAAATCCTGGCGGCTCACTAGAAGTCCCAACGATAACCGCCATAGAAGAAATAGTCGGTAAAATCGGTCACTTCAATGCCATCGTCTTCCTCGAACCAGTTGAGCCCCCCCTCCAGTTCGAAGGTCATGTTCTTGCGGTAACGATAATCCATGCGGAAAAAGGGGCTTATTGATTTGCGTGAGCCATCATTGTCATCATTCTGCCGATAGGAGAGATCGATGCGGGGATTGATTCGCCAGGCGTTGGTTATGGGGTAGCGACTGCTGACGCCCACCCTGAAGGTATCCGAGGTATTGGCATCCGAGTAACGCAGGCTGAGGATACCGATATCCCCCTTTTTCAAGAGATCGTTTTTAATCACCTGGAAGGTATAGAAGAACTCGTTATCCGTCTCTTCGGTGGCCGGCACTCCACCGGATGCCGGGGTTGCGCCGGTTTTGCTGACTGTTATGTCACCACTCAACTGCAAGGTTTTCGATAATGGGCGATTGATACCGAATGAGAATGAGGTTGTCTCCGCGGTTCGATCCCGCGCCAACTCATAGATCTCATCATCCGTATAAAAGTTCTGCAGCTCTTCGATCGACTCGATTACCAAGGAGGTATCCGGATCGACCTGTCCACTCAATGCATTCGATGTGCTCAATATGGGGGTATTGCGATAATCGAGATTCATATACATGCGGGTCTCGTCCTCAAGCCGCCAGTTACCCTGCAGCATGAAGATACTCACCTCTTCGTGAAAGATATCGTAATCGAGGAGACTGAACAGGGATTTTTCGGGATCGAAGTAGCGGACTTCTCCACCTATCGCCCGTCTGTCCACCAGGTCATCGACACGCTGCTCCACCATGAAGAGACTGAGGTCCCAGTTCTCGAAGATACTCGAGATGTCCGCACTGAGACCGGCAAACTCTTTATGCTCGTTCAAAAATGTATCCCGTGAACGCTCTACCGGTAGACCGGCTGTGGCCCGAAGATTGATATCAGGGGTCAGCTCGTATCCCAACACAAGGCCATCAAAACGGTTAAGAATGCCACTGGAACGCAACCGCTGGCGACCAAATCGCGCACTGGTGCGACTATCCAGGTGTTCCACGTCGATATAGGCATCGCTGAGGGATGTATCATTCCCATCACCATCGTCCAGCAGGTCATGAATGTAGCTGCCGGTAATCTTGAAGCGCAGATCGACATCCTCACTCTTACGTCTCGAATTGAGATCGATGAAGGTCTCGATCTCGGAGCGGGTAACGCTATCCTCATCCTCCACGAACGGGCTGTCGATGCTATCCCTGCGGTAGTTTTGAGAAATACTGCCATAGGTGTCCCAGACAGCCTTGGGACCATCCTCGCCCTCTTCCTCCTGCTGTTTTTTACGCAGTGATTCTTTCGGCCTCTGCGGCGCTGTTTCCAGGCCCAGCAGGCGTTGCCAGACACGATCCGCATCCTCGCCCTCCGGATACTTCTCCAGGTAGCGTCGGTACTCACCTTTGGCATGGGCAATCTGGCCGTTTCTTTCACGTGACAGACCCAATAGCTCAAGCGCCTCCTTGGTGTAGATATTTTCCGGCTCCTCCAGCAGCGCTTCGAGCAGGCGCACCGCCTTTGCATAGTCGCCTGCGGTGATGGTGCGCCGGATCATCTCCATCATCTCGGTAAGACGGGGATCCACATCCACCAATTGAGGCTCTTCCATCAGTGCATCACTGAAGAGATGCTCAATTCCCCGGTCGAAAAAGGCTTGCCGCCGCTCCTGGATATCCGCGGTATCGACCCAGGCATCGGGATAGAATTTTTTCACCGTTTTTAAATGCTCATCCGCCTCGATCCTGGTGCGAAAAAAACCGAGCCGCAAACGATAACTCGTGGCCTCTTCAACCTTGGTCTTTGTGGTATAGAGCAATTGATTCTCATCCACCGGCACAGGGGGTATCTCGGTAAAATCCACCGCTTCAGACTGGGTGCTGAGATTGATCACATAGATGACCAGAGGGAGGGATTTGACACTCAGCGGCGCGCGGGTTTCCGGTACCGGGATATCCACCGCTTTGCCCAATGACCCCGCCATACCGGAAATGCGTGGAGAATCCGGCAGAATGAACTTCATGACATAAAAATCGCGCCCCTGATTGATCCTCACTCCACTCACCGGCGTGGCGAACGAAACCAGCAGGGTGGATGTGCCGATGATATTTCCCTGGAACTCCACCTTCTCCAAGGGTACCGCGGCAGTAGGACTCCAGGTCAGTTGATCGCTCTCAACCAGGTCGGTAAGTTCAATATCAGCGGTCTGACCGAGCTTGAGCTGCACACCGACTTCATTGCCGGCCTCGTTGATCAGGTGGGAGACATAGCGAACCGGGATATTGAAATAGACATTGATGATGTTGTCATCGCCCTCAGTGGTCAACTCGATTCTATCCAAAACCTGGGTGGCCGCCCCGGCCTGCCCACAAAAAAAGAGTACCAGCAATAACAGCCAAGGATAGAATTTTGATTGATTGTTACGCTGCACTCGCTTAGTTACCCAGTTGAAAAATGAGAGTTGAATTGAGCATCCAGCCCGCTGCCCGCTGAGACAAGTCAAATCCACAGGTAGAGGTTAGGATAAACCAATACACCTTGAAGATTTGTAGCTAGCGCCTGGCAATCCCCAACTAATTGAAGATTACCAGGCAAAGTCCTACTAATCACCACTCACGTGAACTGACTCTGTGACATCCGCTCTCGCCACAGTTCGCATCTCGGCTGAGGCCTCTATGATCGTCTTCGCCAGGCACATAGTCGCCTGCATGACAGCCAGCGCAGGTATTGGCGTATGTCGGGTAGCGCCATGGAATAGTTTCACTGTTGCTGGTATGACAGTCGTTACAAGCCAGGTTTGCACGGTGATCCCCAGGATAGTTTCCTGAAGTATGACTATAGTTCGTCACCGGCAACCATCCGTTGGTGGTGTGACAGTTATTACACTGGACAGTGGTCACGAAATGCCCGTTCGGCTTACCGGTCGCGGTCGTACCATTGTGACAGGCGTCGCAGTTGCCCGTGACGCCGGTGTGGTCGAAGGTCACCGCGGTCCAGGTCGTGGTGGAGGTATGACAGTTGTCGCATTGCGCAGTGGTCGGTACATGGTCTGCCGGCTTGCCGGTGGCGAAATTGCCGTTGTGGCAGTTGGAGCAGGTACCGGCCACGCCGCTGTGGCTGAATCTTACATTCAACCAGTCGCTGGTGGACAAGTGACAAACGTTGCACTCTTCAGTAGTCGGAATGTGGTTGCCCGGCTTGCCGGTAGCCAAGGTGCCATTGTGGCAATTTGAGCAGCCAGTTGTAATGCCACTGTGGCTGAAGTTCACGCTATTCCAGTCAGAGGTTGAGGTGTGGCATACATCGCACTGAGCCGAGGTTAAAATATGCGACGCGTGTTTTCCGGTCGCGGTCACACCATTGTGGCATGTGGAGCAGGTACCAGCCACATTGCCATGCACAAAACGAACATTCAGCCAGTTGGACGTTGAGAGATGGCAGTCATCACACTGGGCTGTGGTCGGCACATGCCCGGGATCCTTACCGGTTGCGGTAATGCCATCATGACAATTCGAACAGTTGCCAGCCGCATCCGTGTGATCGAACTGCACTGCCAACCAGTTGGTTTGAGAGGTATGGCAGGCATCACATTCCGAGTTTGTCTGCACATGGTTGGCCGGCTTGCCGGTCGCTATGGTGCCATTATGACAGCTGGAACAGACACCGATCGCTACCGAATGGTCGAAGTTAACGGCGGTCCAGTTGTTTTGTGAGATGTGGCAGATGTCGCACTCCCCATTGGTGTTCACATGGCTGGCCGACTTGCCGGTAGCAATGGTGCCATTGTGACAGCTTGAGCAGGCACCAGTGACTGTGCTGTGATCGAAATTAACCGACAGCCAGGTCACGGTGGAGATATGGCAGCTGTCGCACTGTCCGTTGGTGTTCACATGGGCCGCATGTTTGCCGGTAGCGGTATTTCCGTTGTGACAGCTTGAGCAGGTACCAACCACTCCCACATGATCAAAGGTACCGGTGGCCCAGGTCACGGTGGTATGGCACTCTTCACAAGGCCTGGTGGTCGGAATATGGGTCGCAGGTTTACCGATGGCATCCACGTTGTTATGGCAGCTATCACAACCCACGACGATTCCGGTGTGGTCGAATCGTACGTTTGTCCAGGTGGTATTGGAGACATGGCAATTATCGCATTCGGCAGTTGTCGCCACATGGCCGGCCGGCATGCCGGTGGCGGTAACACCATCGTGGCAACTGGAACAGGTACCGGTAACGACCGAGTGATCGAAGTTGATCTGCAACCAGTCGCTGGTTGACGTATGACATGCCTCGCAGGAGGCTGTGGTCGCTACATGAGAGGCATGCATACCCGTGGCCTGGACGCCGTCATGGCAGGATGAACAGCTACCGGTTACGCCTTCATGGTTGAAGCTGGAAATCTGCCAACTGTTGGTGTTGTGGCAGGTGTCGCATGTTGCGTTGGTCAAGACATGGGAAGGACTCTTGCCAGTAGCGATATCACCATTGTGGCAGAGCTCACAGGGATCGACCACCGCCGCATGACTAAAACCTGTCATGGTCCAGTCATTGGTGGTATGGCAGACATCACAGGCCGATGTAGTCGCTATATGAGTGGCATGTTTGCCAGTGGCGGTATTACCGTCATGGCAGGATTCACAAGGATCGGTGACACCACTATGATCGAAGGTGTTAACCGTCCAGCTATTGGTGGTATGACAGACGTCGCATTGCTCATTGGTATCGACATGGGTGGCGTGCTTACCGGTTGCCTGGATGCCGTCGTGACAGCTGGTACATATGCCAGCAGTGGGCACAGCACTGTGGTCGAAGGTTACCCGCAGCCATGAGGTAGTGGATGTATGGCAGACATCGCACTGTTCAGTCGTCGTGAGATGGGTGGCGTGTTTACCGGTGGCTGTGGTGCCGTCATGACAGGTTGAACAGACACCCGTAGTGTTCACACCACTGTGGTCGAAACTGGTATCGGTCCAGTCCAGGGTGGAGAGATGACAGGTATCGCACTGGGCTGTGGTCTGAATATGCTGAGCATGCATACCCGTGGCAAGGGTGCCATCATGGCAATTCGAACAGCTTCCACTGACCTGGAAATTCTCATGATTGAAACTGATCAGAGTCCAGTTGATGGTGGATGTATGGCAGCTGTCGCACTGGGCATCGGTGGGTATATGCTGTGCCGGTTTACCGGTTGCGGTGGTACCGTCATGGCAGCTTGAACAGGCGCCGGCCACATTGGCATGATCGAATCTGCCGGTACTCCAGGTCACTGTGTTGTGGCAGTTCTCACAAGGTTCGGTGGTCGGTATGTGAGTATCGGGCTTACCGATTGCATCCACACCATTGTGGCAGCTCTCACAGCCGCTGGTAATACCAGTGTGATCGAATCTGACAGCGGTCCAGGTCTCGTTCGAGATATGGCAGTTGTCACAAGCTGCCGTCGTCTCCACATGGCTGGCCGATTTGCCGGTGGCGGTGACGCCGTCATGACAACTTTCACAGGTTCCGGTGACGATTGAATGATCGAACGTAACCTCTGCCCAGCTGGTGGTTGAGGTATGACAGCCTTCGCAAGCCGCAGTGGTGGCCAGATGGGTATCGCTCTTGCCGGTGGCCAACACCCCATCGTGACAGGATTGACAACTACCGGTCACACCCTCATGGTCGAAACTATTGATCGCCCAGCCGCTGGTATTATGGCAGTTGTCACAGGATGCGGTGGTAGGGATATGATTGGCATGTTTGCCGGTGGCTATATCGCCGTCATGACAGGACTCACAGGTCCCTGAAACACCCTCATGGTTAAAATTGGCCAGGGTCCAGTCATCGGTGGAGTGGCAAGTTTCACAGGAGGCAGTGGTCTGAATATGACCGCCGTGCTTGCCGGTTGCTATGATACCGTCATGGCAGGATTCACAGCCGCTGGTTATGCCGGTATGGTCAAAGTTGGATACATTCCAGGCGGTGATGGTATGACAGGTATCACACTCCCCATTGGTCTGTAGATGGTTGGCATGCTTGCCAGTGGCCTGGATACCGTTATGACAGGTTGAACAGCGACCTGCCACATCGGCCGGGTGATTGAAAGTGACAATATTCCAGGCATTGGTCGAGCCATGACAGACATCGCATTGATCAGTCGTCTGAATGTGAGCAGCATGCTTGCCGGTGGCGATGGTACCATCATGACAGGTGGAACATAGCCCTACCGTCTCCACACCGGAGTGATCAAAACTGGTGTTGCTCCAGTCATTGGTGGAGTTATGGCAGGTATCGCACTGTTCGGTGGTCTGGATATGGCTGGCGTGCATACCGGTGGCCCGGACTCCGTCGTGACAGGTTGAGCAAAGACCAGCGGTTTCGAAACCGTCGTGGTTGAAGCGGATAACATTCCAGTTTGCCGTAGTTGCATGACAGACATCACACGACTCATTGGTGACGATATGGGTTGCGTGTTTGCCCGGCGCCTGCACGCCATCATGACAGGAGGCACAGGTACCCGGTACCACCTCACTGTGATCGAAGCCCACCTGATCCCAGGATTCAGTGGAGGTATGGCAGCGGTCGCACTCCGCGGTGGTCTGGATATGTTCCGCATGTTTACCCGGTTGGGTGATGCCGTCATGACAGGTTGAGCAGCGGCCAAACGCCTCTTCCCCGTGAATGAAGTTGACGATCAACCAGGAGTTGGTAGAAGTATGACACAGCTCACAGGGCGCTGTTGTGTTCAAGTGACCAACATTCTTGCCGGTGGCGCTGATACCGTTGTGGCAGCTTTCACAATTGTCGCTGATCCCGGCATGGGAGAAATTCGCGACCTGCCAGCCGCTGGTGGTATGGCAAAGGTCACAGGCCTCAAAGGTGACAATGTGGGAAGCGGATTTACCGGTCGCACTGATCCCGTTGTGGCAGGTCTCACAGGTGCCGCTGACCACATTCGAGTGATCGAAAAAGACCAACAGCCAACTTTGTGTGATATGGCAGGTATCACATGCTTCGTTGGTGGCAATATGGCTGGCATGTTTGCCGGCTGCGATATCGCCGTTGTGGCAACTTTCACAGGTGCCTGTCACCTGGCTGTGGTCCACGTGACTGACCCGCGCCCAACTGAAGGTTGAATGGCAGAATTCACACGTATTACCCGAGAGGATGTGATCACTGCCCTTGCCCTGTGCGGAACTGCCGTTGTGGCAGGCAAAACAGTCACCTGAAATACTGCCATGGTCAAATCGGGCCACATGCCAACCCACCGTGGTATGACAATCGTCGCATTGGTCATTACTGTCGATGTGATTCATCGACTTACCGGCGGCATCGGTATCGTTATGACACCCATCGCACAACACAGGAGTGCCTGCGAACTGTCCTTTGTCGTGGCATTGATCACACTCCACATTGCGATGCTCCCCGGTAAGGGGAAAGCCGGTGGAGAAATGATCGTAATCAGAGGATACCGCTGCAGCGTAACTGCTGAACAACCCGCTACACAGGGCAGTTAGCAGAAGCATCAACAAAGGAAATAGAGTCAATCCGCTGCGGGACACTATTTCGTCTTGTCTAGTCTTGTTCATCATATGTCTGTTCCGATGACAGTCAACGAATGACCGGATCCTCAAATGTCTCTGTGCTATGGCAGCGATCACAGTGGCGTCCAAAACCGCCGCGGTGAATATCATCCCCCCGATGACAACCATAACAATGGTTAGCGGATTGTTTATGTTCTGTTAGATCCTTCCGATGGCACTTGTCGCAGTAGATTTCACTATGCTTGCCCTCCAGCGGAAAGTCGGTCTGAGTATCATGATCAAAGGTCCACAACAACCAGGAATTCGGATTGTGGCAGCTACCGCACTTCTCCCCCATGCGACCCTCGTGGGGTTCATCGGCTTCATGACATGAGAGACAGGCAGATTCAGTTTGTTGGAATTCGGCATTCAAATGACAGGATTCACAGGTAGTTACACTATGAATACCTATCAGCGGAAAACGGGTGATGTCATGCTCGAAAAAGAGCTTAACGTTCCAGCCCAGTTCATTATGACAATAACCGCAATCTTCACCCAGTTCATTCTTGTGTACATCGATAGCCCGATGACAGGTGATGCATTCAGCCTCTTTAAGATCATCCATCTCAACGCTGCGATGACAGGCGGAACAGACCAGATCCTCATGTTTGCCCTTTAATGGAAATTCAGTGTCCTTGCCATGTTCGAACTTCACTTTGGTCCAACTCTCTGCAGAATGGCAATCCTGACACTTCTCACCATTACGCCCTTTGTGCACATCATCCTTTTCATGACATGAAAAGCAGCTCTTGGGTAGCTGTTTCTCAAATGGACCCTGTTTATGGCAGGTATCGCAGGGAACATCCTTATGCCTGCCCTCGAGGGGGAATTTGGTATCCGCTCTATGGTCGAAGTCCAGCTCCTTCCACTCTTCAGTAGTGTGGCACTTGGCGCATACCTTGCCATAACGTCCATTGTGCGCGTCGTTGATCAGATGGCAGCCAACACACTCTTTAGGCGTGTTCTTGTAGTGATCACTGGCATGACACAATTTACAGTCCAGCTCCCTGTGCTTGCCAGTCAGCGGGTATTCCGTATCCAGGTCATGGTCGAAGGATTGCTTACTCCAGCTCTTTTCGCTATGGCAGTTATCGCACTCCTCACCAAGCTTGCCCTGGTGGGCATCATCTGATTCATGGCAGTCGAAGCATAGTGAAGGGGCTTGACTATATTTCTTATAATCCTGGGTATGACAGAGTTTACACGTCAGGCTGGTGTGGGCCCCCTTGAGGATGAAATCGGTTTGGTTGTGATCGAAGGATTCGCTATCCAAATTGACGATATCGCGCTCCCGGCCCTTGTGTTCCGTATGACATCGCTTACATTCTTGCACCTGTTCAGGGTCTAGCCTGCCATGAAAACCCTCGCCCTGTTTGATATCTTCGGCGACATCACTGTGATCATGACAGGAGAGACAACGCTCCACCTGATCCGCTTTCTTCAATGTCTCATGACAGCTTTCGCACTTTTCCTCAAACTCGGCATGACCGGAGATGACCGGACCAGGCATGAGAATAAGGTCAAGCTTCCCAGCCATCACAGGATTAGTCGCTAAAAGCATGAGTAGACATAAACAAAAGGCGTGGTAGCCATTTCGAATCATCACGAAATCAGGATATGATCGTCTATTAATCAGTATGCATGGACTGCATAGACATGCACAAAACCGGTGATCACCATCATAATGAACAGCGGCATATGCAGCAGATGCCAGATAGCGAAGAGCCTCTCGTAGAAATGTAGCTCCAGAACCTGCCGAAGTATACTGCGATGTGCAAGCAACATACGCCGAATGCGCAATTGCTTGCGGCGTACCTTAGCCCTGTTCCACCCCTTTAGGTGGCCTGCAGCGAGAAGCTTTTTATTCAACTCGCGCATTACAGTGGGGTATATCCGGGCAGACATGATGCGCATTTTGAACCAGTGTTTGGCACTGGCAATCGGTCCCTTTGGCGATTCCATGACCAATTTCTCATACTGTTTCATGGTCTCCTTCGCTTTGGGTTGGAGTTCGAAAAGAGGACCGAGCTTCTTCTTCAGCTCCTTCGAATCCGCATGCAGGGATGAGAAAGTCGCTTTTTTACCATACAAACCGTAGTGGATTCGGGTATAGAAATAGCGACCGAAGAGCCCGCTGATTGCCACAATCAGCATACTGTACAGGGCCACCTGACCGTTTAGGGACCCGATATGGTAGCTCGAATGCATCATGATCAGTACCGGGCCCAACACCCCGAATACCATGTGCAGGCGAAACCAGAATTTTACTGTCAGCCAGTTATTCATGAAATGGAGCCGTTTGCGCATCGGATAGAGCAGCAGCATCAACATCAGGCTGCCCCCCACAATACCGAACCAGTAGCCCCAGCCCGACTCCGCTGTCCAGACCGCCTCAGTGTGGTTTAGCCAGCCCATATAGAGCAAAAGCATGGAAAACAGGGTAAACCCTAGGGTTGTTATGAGGCCTGTTCGACGCTGCCATGCGGAGAGAAACCTATCCATGCTTGTCTCATTAACGCTGGCCGGAATTGCGGCTGTATTCATCCAAATCACCTATAACTCTGGTATAAAATCAAACACTTATTCACAATTATTATTGAGTTGAATCCTATGCTCAGCCTCAATTTAGTCTATGTTGCTATCTTATGTTGGGACAATTTTCCCATCTATGAATGACTTCACAAAAACAAACTCTGGCAACATTTATGTTTTCGGCAGATAGACCGAAATTATGAATAAGTGTGTAGAATCCTGGGATTCTATTCCCTCAAAATGTGAACTATGGCACTCACGGTAAAATATCGAGTGTAAACAGGAAGATGCAGTATTCCTTAGAACTCTACATGATATATGCAATACCCATAATTCTGGTATGGGGAATCTATGTCATCTACACCAAGCGAAAGAGCAAACGCAACCTGGCACTGAAGACGGAGGAGTTCGAGGCCGGTCTGACCGAGCCCGCTTCCCTGCATCCCTTGATCGATCCGGGTAAGTGCATGGGGTGCGGCACCTGTGTCAAGGCCTGCCCTGAGCAGGCAAACCATCCGGTTCTCGGCCTGATCGATAACAAGGCGGAACTGATCGCCCCAACCAACTGCATTGGCCATGGGGCCTGTAAGACCGCCTGTCCCTTCGATGCCATTACCCTGGTATTTGGTACCGAAAAACGTGGTGTGGACATCCCGCTCCTGAAGCCTAATTTCGAGACCAGTATGCCGGGCATCTACATCGCTGGGGAGCTTGGCGGCATGGGGCTTATCAGAAATGCCATCGAACAGGGCTACAAGGCACTGGACTATATTGCCGAGGGGCTTACAAAGGCGGATTCCGCACCGCTGGATGTCTTCATCGTAGGCGCCGGGCCATCTGGCTTCTGCGCTTCCTTGAGAGCCATGGAGAAAAAACTGAAATACAAGACGGTTGAGCAGGAATCCCTGGGAGGCACCGTATTTCAATTTCCCAGGGGTAAACTGGTGATGACCGCGCCAGTGAAAATGCCAATGGTCGGTGAGGTGAAATTCACTGAAACAACCAAAGAGAAACTGTTGAGTTTCTGGCAGGACGTAGAGAGCAAAACCCAGGTTAAAATCAATTATCACGAGCGGGTGGAGAAGATTTCACCCAGTGACAAGGGAGGATATGAGGTCAAAACCAATAAAGACGTCTATCATACCCGTACGGTGTTACTCACCATCGGCAGGCGCGGTACCCCCAGAAAGCTCGGCGTGCCGGGAGAGGACCTGAGTAAGATCACCTATCGACTCATCGACCCTGAGCAATACAGGCATCAGCATGTTCTTATCGTCGGCGGTGGTGACAGTGCCTTGGAAGCAGCCCACAGCATTGCCGATGAACCGGGCACCACGGTAACCCTCTCCTATCGGAGTGGCGCTTTCAGTCGTGCTAAAAAGAAAAACAGGGCGAAGGTGGATGCCGCAGTGGACGCGGGTAGAATTAATCTGCTGCTCAGCTCGAATGTGGTTGAATTCACCCCTGAGAAGGTGACCATCGACAAAGGCGGAGACAAGATTGAGATACCCAACGATGCAGCTATCATATGTGCCGGTGGCATCCTACCAACAGGCTTTCTTAAAGAGACAGGCATCGATGTGGAAACCAAACATGGCACAGCGTAGAAGAGATAGCAGGAGCGCCCCCATGCGACCAATTACGGTATGTCTGCTGACCTTCCTGCTGTTCCAGTTTCCGCTACAGCTCCATGCAGCGACCCATGAAGAGGCGGAAGCGGCAGTTCGCTTACGCAACTTCACCAAGGCGGCAGAGATCTATCAGGACCTCGCCCAGCAAGGTGATCAGGACGCACAATTTGCCCTGGGCGGGCTTTACCGTTCCGGTCGTGGCGTAAAAAAGGACCCGGCCAAGGCCTATCAATGGTTTATCCAGGCGGCCAACCAAGAGCATGTGGAAGCACAATATACAACAGGTACCATGTATGAACACGGCTGGGGGGTTAAAGCTGACCTAGTGACTGCCACGGACTGGTACCAGAAGGCCGCCTTCCACGGACATAAACTGGCGGAAAAAAAACTCGAACACCTGGCAACCTCCTCTCCCACAGACGGCCTTAATGACCAGCAAATAACCGAGCTGTTCAATCGCGCGGCGGCCGCGGGTAAGACAGTCACCATTAAACGCATGCTCACCAGTGGTATTTCACCGGATACCCGGGATGAGTTCAGCCGCAGTGCACTCCATGAGGCGGCCATCAACAACCGTCAGGAGGTTGTGGAACTGTTGCTTGCCGCCGGTGCCAATCCCAATAGTAGCGACAGCCTGGGTGATACCCCTCTGCATTCTGCCTCCGGTCTGGGGCATGCATCCATCGTACGCAGCCTGATCAAGGCTGGCGCCAAACTCGAAACCAATGATGCCAACAACAACACACCGCTATTGGTTGCAACCAACAGAAAACAGGCGCAGACGGTTGAAGCACTGATCCGCGGTGGCGCCAGAGTGAATGCGAAAAATCGCAATAAACAAACATCACTGGATCTGGCCGTACTACGCAAATATCACGTCATCGCCAAAAAGTTGAAGGCTGCTGGCGGTATAGCCACCCAGACTAAAAACTTAAGAAGCGAGTTTCCCGACCTGGACAAGGTTAGCCAATCGGTGATGCCATCGAGAAACAAGGCAAACGAAGAGAGAAATCCTTTTGCCGGTTGGAGTACTCTTCACCTGGCCGCATGGCGGGGTCAGATGCCGCTTATTGAAGCCTTGTTGAAAGAGGGCTCCGACATAAACGGTCTAGATCCCGAAGGACTTACCCCGCTTAGCCGTAGTGTCTGGCAAGGACACAATGAAGTGGTCACACTGCTGCTTGAGAAAGGCGCCAATCCCAATCTTTCATCCGCTGCAAGTCCTACACCGATCATGCTCGCAAGTAGAGAGAACAACCTGGAGTTGGCACGACAACTGATCGAGCACAAAGCAGCCGTCAATGTCACGGGTGAAAACAGCGTCACTCCCCTGCATATGGCTGTGGAACACAAAAATCCGGCGCTTGTGGAACTGCTGCTGACACAAGGCGCTGATACAAACAAAGCAACCGATGACGGTATCACACCTTTGATACTGGCGGTTGCCAAACAGGAACCTAAGATTGTCAGGATGTTGCTGAAGCGAGGTGCCGCCGTCGATCAGGCTGACGATAAAGACCGGACACCGCTTTATCATGCAATTGACGCCGGCAACAAGAACATATTCCATCTGCTTATAAGTTCAGGCGCAAAGATCGACCTACACGCAAAAGACGGTCTCACGCCGATGATGCGCGCCGCATCCTTTGGCCATGCTGAATTAGTCAACGAACTGATACAGAAAGAACAGAACATCGACCGTGAAAGTAACAATGGTAATACTGCCTTGATGTTAGCGGCCGGTAACGGGTCAGTCTATACCGTCGACATCCTGCTACGTTATGGTCCAAACATTAATCACCACAATCACGCCGGCAATACAGCGCTGATGCTGGCGGCGGAGCAAGGCCATATGGAAGTGGTGAAACGCCTGCTGGAAGTCAAGGTCGATGCCCACCATCTCAACCTACGTCGAGAAAACGCTGAGACTCTCGCCCGCCGTAGTGGCAATGATGAGGTGGCCGACTATATCGAAAAAAACAAGGGAAGCGGCGGCTTGCTCGATCTGATGCGCTAGATAGTCTAGGGTAGGTCGATATAGGCCAATCTCAAATCTTTACTTTTCCAGACTAAAGCCCTTTTCCCGGAACAGCCTTAGTGCAGCATCGACGACATCTGGGTCAAAGCCGGCATGGTAGTTCTTTTCGATCTCTTTAAGCGCGCTTTCAATACCGAGGCCTGCTCGATAGGGTCGGTGAGACGCCATCGCTTCAATGGTATCGGCAACCGCCAGGATGCGTGCTTCCAGCAAAATTTCACCATCACGAAGACCAAGCGGATACCCGGAAGCATCGAGGCGTTCATGATGTTGATGGACGGCCTGAGCAATGGGCCAGGGGAAATCAATCTCCTTGAGGACATCGTAACCCATGTCCGGATGTTGTTTGATCAGGGAAAATTCGGGCCCGTTGAGTTGTCCCGGTTTACTGAGTATCTCGCTTGGAACGCTGATCTTGCCCACATCGTGTACCACCGCTGCGAGATTGATCCCTTCAATCTGTTCTATAGGCAGACCAAGCTCCTGGGCAATGGCCGCAGCAATCTTCGCCACCCGTTGCTGGTGACCGGCGGTATACGGGTCGCGCAACTCGACCATGGCTGCCACGGCAGAAACGGATTTGAGCAGAGTCAATTTGAGTTGCTGCTCACTCTCCCTTAGAGAATGGGTTCGTTCATCCACCATATCCTCCAGATGGTGACTCAGATTGTACAGTTCCAGGTGAGTATGCACCCTTGCCAATAACTCCTCACGTTGAAACGGTTTAGTGACGTAGTCCACACCACCTAATGCAAATCCTTTCAGTTTGTCAGGCGTATCTGAAAGGGCGCTGACAAAGATAACTGGTATATCACGTAGTTGCGGCTCCTGCTTTAGGCGTCGACACACCTCGAAACCATCCATGCCAGGCATATTCACATCGAGCAGGATTAGGTTTGGTGGTTTAACCTTTGCTGCGTGCAAAGCCAGTTCACCATTGATCGCTGATCGTACCACATAGCCCTCGGATGACAGAATGTCGGTAAGCAGGCGCAAAGAGGCCGGTGTATCGTCAACGGCAAGGATATAGTCGGTGTTAGTGTAAGTCATTATGTTATGGTTTGACATTCAATATCATGTCAGCGAATTTTTCTTTGCAGCCCCATCTATTGCACTTAAAATAGTCGGGTAGTCGAACTCATCGGCAAGCTGTGAAAGAACTTGTCCCAAATCCGCGCTGTCTTTCGCAATTTGTTTAATCACACTATCGATGTTCTGACGATCCAGTGATACCACTGCCAGACGGAGTGCTTCTCGCTGTTCATCGGTAACTGCAAGCATGTTTTGTGTAGTCAGCACTTGGCGGACAATCTTAGGTGCATTTTCATCCTTGTGATAGGTAAACTGGACCCCCAACTGTTGCGCCAGACTGTCGTAGATCTCACCGAATAGAAATGGTTTGCGAATATAATCATCCATACCGGCATCGAGCATTTCCGGCTCTTGTTCTTTGAATGCCGATGCGGTGACGGCAACGATCTTCACCTTCTTGCCGCCACGCAAGCGACGGATCCGCCGGGTGGCCTCAATCCCGTCCATTACCGGCATGCGCCGATCCATCCAAATCAGATCAGGCTTCCATTTTTTAAATATCTCTACACACTCCTCACCATTTTCAGCAACCTTCACCTGCATACCAACCTGCGTCATCAACTTCACCAGTAGCAACTGATTATCACGCTGATCCTCGGCAATTAGGATTCGGTAGCTTTTTTGTCCCGGCGCCAGCCCGCTCACTTCACCATGACGCTTACCGGCCAGGCGACCGATCTCCTCTTCATCTGCTTCTTTTAACGGTAATTCCACATGAAATTGACTACCTTTGCCAAGGCTGCTCTCGACGACTATGTTTCCATCCATCAACCATATGAAATGTTGCACAATGGATAGACCCAATCCTGTCCCAACCTGGGTTTTCCCTTCAGGCAGCTGCTCGAATGGTTTGAACAGGCGTTGCTGATCCTGGTCGCTAATCCCAGACCCGGTATCTACGATCTCAAGCAGTATTTGACTATGGTTATTGCCTGTTACGCCCAAACGGATGGTCACACCTCCCTCTACTGTAAACTTCACCGCATTGCTGACCAGATTGACAAGGATCTGACGCAGCCTTGCCTCATCTCCTTTAATATAGCGGGGTAATTCCGATGCCTGGTCGAGCTCGAGTTGCAGTCCCTTCTGTTGCGCTCTGAGCCGCATCATATCGGTAACCTCACGCACCAATGTATGCAGATCGAAGGTGGCTATATCCAGCTGTAACTTACCAGCCTCTATCTTAGCGATCTCCAGTACATCGTTGATCAGCTTGAGCAGATGTTCACCGCTGTTATTGATGATATTAAGGGTTTCATGTTGATCTTTGCTCAGATTTTCATCCCGCTGCATCATGTGTGAGAAGCCAAGAATTGCATTCAGCGGGGTACGCAATTCGTGGCTCATATTGGCAAGGAATACACTCTTCGCCCGATTGGCCGCCTCAGCCTCGTCACGGGCAAGACGCAACTCTTCAGTACGTTGCTGGACTGTCTCCTCAAGGTGCGCCTTGTAGCGCATCAGCTCTTCTTCGGCACGTTTACGCTCGGTTATGTCGCGCCCTTCCGGAATTAGTTGTAAGACTTGACCCTCTTCATTGATGACAGGCTTGAGGGAAAAGTCCACATAGCTGACCTCACCATCCGGTGTAGGGTGGGATGCCTCAAATCGCACCAGCTTGCCTTGAGCCGCTTCCTGTACCGCTCTCTTCAACTGCTCCTGCAATTCAACCGAGTGGTCCCACCAGGGTGTTTCCCAAAAAGGTTTACCGATTACCGCCTCTATATCGACTCCGGCGAATTGTAGTGCGGTTCGGTTGGCTTGAAGGAGTGTACCGTCCGTATCCAGCACGCCGATAAACTGAAAGGTCTGGTCAAAGATTACCCGGAATTTCTGTTCACTTTCACGCAACGCAAGGATTTTGCTCTCCAGTTCGGAATACAGTGCAGCGTTTTCCAGGGATATTGCCGCCTGGGATGCCAATGCCTTGAGCAGTTCCAGGCGTTCCACGGTAAACACATTACTGGCCAGGTTATTCTCAAGGTAGAACAGACCTGAGAGTTTTCCTTGGTATACGATTGGCAGACACAACAACGAACGAGTTCGATGATTGCTGATATAGCTATCATTGGTGAAGGTGGGATCGTGTTGGGCATCACTCAGCACCACCTCCTTGTGTGTGCGTGCTACATAGTTGATGACTGGCAGCGGTAGTTCACCGCTGTCCTCCACTGCAAGTGCCTGCATTGTCTCGACACCGCTACTATCACCGCGGGCCTGGATCATTAATCCATTGCTACTGTTCTGTATCAAGAGGCCTTTTACTGCACCAGCGTTCTCGATCATTATGCGCATCAACTTTTCCAGCAGTTGTTCGAGGTGAACCTCCTGGGAGAGCATATGCGAGGTTTTAAGAACCGCCTCCATATCCAACATAGAGAACTCAGGATGGACCTGCGTATTGAATTGTTGCTCCAGTACAACTACCTTGCGACGTGCGCCCCAAGACCTGAATCTATCCATTGCCTTTCGCAACGCCATTCCCGCGATATCATCACGGCCTTGAGCGCTGTAAAATGCTGCTTCACGCTCACAAGCCAGTGCTTCATCCAGCTGTTGTCCATTTTCCCTCGCCAAACGTATAGCCTGATTAAACTCTTCAATCGTTCGGCCAATGTCACCCTGTGCGTATGCCCACTCGGCTTCGACTAGAGCTAGATTGTGAGAAAAGTTGAGCGGCGAGAGCGCTGCCCAGCGGCGCAATCGATTGATCAGTGGAATGACGAGCTCAAGACTCTCAGTGCGACCGGCTATATCCGTGGTATTGTGAAAGGCCAGCAATGCGAGTGCATAATAGACAGTATGACTCACCCAGTAGTAGAGCCCTAGCGCGGACTGACTGTACTCCTCTGCCAATTTGCCGGAAACTACTGCTCCGGCATAGTCACCAAACAAATACTGGAGCATGGTGCGACTACATAATACATTGAATACAAGTAAGTCGTTGTTATCTTCGAGCCGTCCCGGCAGGTGCTTTGTCTCATCAAAGAATTCACCAGTCAGACTGGTTGGATCACCACTATCACTATACAGGTTGGCTGCTGTCTGCAGCCAGATACGCATCAAGTGACCCTGAAAGGGTAAACGCCACTGATCAATTATTTGCAGATATTCCTGTTGTTTGTAACGGACAAGCTCCAAGGGTAGTCCAGTGCAAAGCATGTAACCGATGTGGTGCACCGCACCTAGGCTAGTGTATTCCAGATCACCTGTCTCTATGCCTTGTCTATAAATTTCCTGCAAGCGTGAGGTGCTCTCTAGAACAGATTCCTTCCAATGGCGCACATAGGCATTGAACAGCATGTTAACCCGTGTCTTGAGTTCAGCAGCTGGATACATACGTAGAATTTCCAAAGATAACCGGCCAAAGCGATAACCCGCTTCGATATCGCCTGTACTGCTGCACAACAGTGCGCCATACCAGCCATAGGCAAATGCCGCCATCGGTGAATTTCCATGCGCTGATGACAGCAGTACCATTTTCCCTATTAGACTCTGTAATAATTGGTGATTGGTCCGCTGTACTGGTGTAGCCAAGTGCATCATGATACGCAGCGAGGCAAGATGACGAGAATCATTCATTGCTGGCAAATTTGCCAACGCCTCGATGCGATCAACAAGTGTAACTAGTTGCTGACGATCTTTGTCGGTAGTTGTGTCTGTAAGTGCGATACCAAGCTCTGCCAGAGCCCGCATGCCTGCCTCAATAGCTGTTTGATTTTGGTTCTGAGCGGTAAAGAAAAGAATACTCAACTCGTAGACCCTAAGACGAATGAAAAGGTCACCGGTATGTTTCAATACTTCATCTGATAACAGTGCAGCACGTTCGAAGTTTGCACTTAAATATTCTGCCTCGATTGCCTCAATGAACAATTCCAGGGTTGGTTCCTCAAGGCTCTTCCAGCGATCGGACGGGAGTAAACCTATACCCATACTCAAGTAGCGGATAGCTGCCTGATAGGCCGCAGCGTGTCTGGCTTTTCGTCCTGCCATCAGGTTCAAGCTAACCAGTTGTTGCCGCTCTTTCTCGTCCTTGATGTATTGAAAGCCCTCATTGAACTGGTCAGCGATTTCGAATACCCAATCCTCCAGATTATCTTCCCCAGCGTGAGTGAGTAATAGACGCCCAATATGCAAATGATTCTGGCGTTGGCGCTTCTGTGGCTGCAGCGCATAAGCTGCCTGACATACACGATCATGGGGAAACTCATAACTTATCTCATCACTCACATCCAACTTTTCCCCGAGCTCTGATTGCATTGCTGTAACCTGTAGCAGACCCGCCTCGATAGCCGGTTGCAAACGATCGTTCATCTCTGCTTCGGAGATTTTAGCCAAGTCAGCAAGGACACGAGAACGGAATTTGCTACCGATACATGCTGCCATAGCAAGCGCAGTACGGGTGGAATCCGGTAACTTGGCAATTATCTCTGCCTGTAAATCGATGGCGCTGCCGATGATCGGTTGCCGTCGTATGGCATCGATGTCCCAGTTCCAACAGCGTTGATTCGAATCAAATGCAAGGATGTGAGTTTCGTGCAAGGTCTGCATGAATTGATGAATGAAGAGCGGATTGCCACCAGTTTTCTCCAACACTAGTTGCGCCAGTTGACCTGTAACCAAAGGATCGGTCTTTAGCGTGTCGGCTATTAGATGGTTGACAGTGTCGAGTGGAAATGGCTCAAGATGCAGGATTTGCACCCTGCTTTCAGGCGCTATAGTGGAATTCAGCAACCCTGAGAGTGGATGTCCAGTACCTACCTCATCATCCCGATAAGCCACCAATATCACAATCGGCAGAGTATCAATGCCAGGCAGTAGCTGAATCAAGAGCTGTACCGTTGCATGGTCTGCCCATTGCAAATTGTCAAGAACCAACACTAACGGATGATCCTTTCGAGATGCTGCAATAAGGAAGCTGCGGAATAGGTGGTGGAATCGGTGATTCGCCTCAGCTGGCCCAAGTTCCGGCACTGGGGATTGTGCACCGATGATGAGCTTGAGTTTTGGCAACATATCCACAAGCAGCCCAGCATTGCCAGTACATACCTTGAGCAGTTCACTCTTCCATTGCAGCAACTGCTGAGTATTTCCAGCTAGTATCAGGTCGATCCATTCACCAAATGCTTGACGCAGTCCGGCATAGGGCACATGGCGTTGTGAACCTTGGTAAGTAGCAACAATGAAATTCGCACCCCACTCTACTGAAAATTGCCTAACTGTCTCCAGCAATGCGGTCTTGCCACTACCCGCAGGGCCTGAAATTAGCATCATTTTACCCTGACCATTAACGGCATCTGTGACTGCCGCCTGCAGGATTTTCAACTCTGCCTTACGATCGTAGAACCTGACCGGCAAGCGAAATACATCGCTATAGTCAGCCTGAGCGAGCGTCATCTCCCCGATCCGACCGGACTGCTGCAACTGCTGCTGGATCGCCGTCAGGTCGGCCCAGACACCGAATGCAGATTGATAGCGCTCCTCCGGGTTTTTTGCCAGAAGTCGCATCACAAGGTCCGACACCAGCGGCGGCAGCTCGGGATTCAATTCGTGTGGTGATAGCGGGTTACGCGCCAGGTGAGAATAGACCCATTCAGCCGCATCTTCTGCTTCGAACAGAGGCTTTCCGGTAAACATCTCGTAGAGCACAGCGCCAAAAGAATAGAGGTCGGTACGATGATCCAAGCGCCGGTTTGTCCTACCTGTCTGCTCTGGTGAGATAGTGCTCAAGTTGCCAAACAACAAGTCGGATTGCGCCAAGACGCCACTCTTTTTCTCTATCGAGGCATCGCCAAAGCCAATCAATGTAATTGCCAATGATGGGGAGGAGACGAGAATGTGCGCACAGGCAAGATTGCAATGCATCAGTTGTCTTCGGTGAAGTTCCTCAAGACTCTTCGCGATGACAATCGCCACTTGCAGGTTTTCCATAAAGGGTTTACGTAAATTGACATAGGATTCAGTCAAGGTTTCACCATTGACATAATCCAGAGCCAATGCAGGGCGTCCAGCTACCTGGAGTTGGCTGCGGGGGTGGCGTACACCCTGTAGATGGAGATCGACAGTCTGGCGATATTCATTTTCAAGCCGCTTGGCAGCTTTCTCCCCAGCATCCGCCAGCAATGACTTAATGATTACAGGCTGACCGAATGGACTCTCGGTTTGTAGATGCAGACGATAGTTGTTGCCTTCGTGGATGCAAGGTAACCTGACCAGTTCTCGCTCCGACAAATCGGCAGTTTTCATCCTGAACCCCCTGTTGTATTCAACAAGGTTTGCTCTCGTAAGGCCTGCTTGGCTGCGTTCCAAGCCTCTGTCAGCGGAGTTAGGGTTCCTTCTTGGATTTCCAATTGTAGTCCGGTCAGTTGTCTAAACACGTCACCTCGCCTTTGCATTTCATCATTGGCTAGCACCGGTGTCTGTACCAGTAATGCCCGTTCGTAGCCGGAAAGCAGTCGTTTGAGACCCGGTTGCGATAGCTCATCTGAGTCACTATCCAGCATCCGCCGCCAGTGCCGCGACCACCCTGGCGTCAAAAAGTAGGTACCGGCAGTCTTGCACTGTTCGCTGTAATAGCGCTCGCGCCCACCCAGGCAGAGCGCAACACAGTCGTCCATGGGATGATCGATATCCATTGGCTGGAAAATAGGCACATCAACGTCCAGTTGCGAGGATGTGTCCTCCAGTGCACCGCCACACAGACCATAGCCAAGCAACAGGGCATCAATACTGGAATACATGGCTTGGGCTGACTTCGCCAAGGCGTCCCTCAACACCCGGCGGTTGCGGTGCAGCCCCATTGCCAACACCCTAACCAAAACCTCCAGCGATCCATCTGGCTCAGGGATGAAGGCGTGGGGATGCGGCAGACAGTGGAGACGTGGTTCATGCTGCACCTGCAACTGTTCGATCAGATGTGCCGAGTGAGCGTCTTGCAAGATGGAGATACGCCTGACTTCGGTATCTTCCCTTAATAATTGAGCAAACTCGAGTTCAAGAATTTCGCAGGTGATGATACCAAGTACCGCCATAGACTATGCCCCCTCACTGGCAGTAGCC
This sequence comes from gamma proteobacterium symbiont of Ctena orbiculata, assembly GCA_003094555.1. Classification (GTDB taxonomy): domain Bacteria; phylum Pseudomonadota; class Gammaproteobacteria; order Chromatiales; family Chromatiaceae; genus Thiodiazotropha. Next base: position 4,605 of record NATW01000089.1, on the reverse strand, counting down.
CGCTTCGCACCAAAGAAATCGGTTAAATGGAATACCTTGGGCTCACACACTGGTTCGCAGCGCCGACATGCCACACCGTTGCATAGTGCATGGTTCAGGGAGATGCTGGTGGGGTTGGTATTGGTATCGATGGCGAGCGCCCCGGCAGGGCAAATTTCCATACAACCCATGCAAGCAAGACATCCCTGCGGTTGTAACGCAACCACCAGACCGATACTCCCCAGGATTGTCAGACCACGCTTTCCCAGATCACTGATATCCCGTTTCATGGCCTGTACAATCATTGGCGCACTCTCGGGCAGATCGGGTAGGTGGAAGCGGCTCAACATCTCACGGTAGGTAGCCATGGGCATGCCCTCGGTCCAGCGTGAAAGCTCCAGCAGAAAAAGCTGGGAGAAAATCTTGGACTTGGCGAACATTGTATGAGTGTGTCTTAGGGTTTCAGCCAGGTCCGCCATCATTGCGAGTTTCGATGGCGCCAGCACCAGTTCCCGCGCCATGGCAAGTGAGGTGTTACCCACCTGCTTCACCTTATCTACGCAAGGTGGTATTAGCCCCAAGCGTCCAGACTTGTGAGCATCGACGTAGGTGCCGGAAGCACCGGCAAGGTAAGCTGTACGAATCTCAATCGGCGCAATCCCTGCCTCGATACCAAGGGTGACATAGCCAGCACGGATCGCTCCGATCGCCTTTCCCGCCTCCCCCAGGTCGGCTTCGCTGAGAAAGATACCCCCTCCAAAGTGCAATTGCCGGTCTGCGGTACGGATTTCAGGGAGAGAGATGATCCCAGCTTCCAATGCCTGGTCCAGTGCGGCGATCACACCGGTGCCGGTGATTGCCTTTGCCACTGGACCGGTGCTCCCCACAACCTCCCCCGCCACACGCAGGTCGATCAGTGCCCCTGCAGTCGGTAGCATATTACTATCCAATACCAGCAAGCGGTGGTATGGACCAGCCGCTTCCATATCGACGATAGCACCTGGCATTGCCAGCGTGCCGCAGTTGATGTGCTGTCCTTCCAGTGCCGGACCAGCCGCTGCCGAGCCGGTGAATAATCGGCCTTGGTAGCTGAGTGCCATCTCTGCATTGGTACCATAATCGATGGCTATGGCTGTCTCTTCGCAATCCAATATTCCGCTCTGGATGATCAACGCCAAGGCATCTGCACCAACCTCATCATGGACTGCAGGCGGGATGATGATGTCACAAGATTTAGGTAGCCTGAGGCCGGGAAATTCTCCAGCGGAGCGAATTTCAGCAGTACGTGCCGGTGTAGTGACACCCAAGGCCTGCAGCTTGCGTGAGCCAGCGAAGGCGAGATCGCGTATCTCCATGCCCTGGAACAGCGAAAGCTGGGTTGGATTACCGCAGACCGCGAGACGTATCACATCATCCAAGGAGGTTCCTGTCTGCCCTAATATTTTATTGATTGCCTCCAGTATCAGATCACGGGCAGTCTCCACGCCAAACTCTAGGGCAAAGTGGAGATGATCGATAACGTTCGTACCAGGTAGCGGGTGACGGTTGGTTATTACTGTTGAAATCATTTCACCGTTAACAAGATCCATTGCCTGGGCGCGAAAACCGCTGGTCCCCAAATCCAATGCAATGGCTAATCGGTTCATGGCACACCCGTTGCCTTACAGGCCATATGCCTGGGGTAAAAAGCCTTTAACCTGCGCGTACTTATCTAGGCATAGATCTATGAAGTCCCCTTCCTCATCAGGCAGATTCTCTAATTCCGCCAGGTAACCTAAAAGCGACTCCTTTTCGAATTTGGTGAATTGCAGTTGCGGCTCTGCGAGCATCAGTTCACCACAGGTCATTGCAGCAGCCCTTGCCCGTGAGTAGTAACTCGCATTATTGTCGACTAGTGCCTTGCCGATGGCCCAGGCATTGTCGGGGCAGAGAATAAAACCATGCAGACTGCGATAACGATCCGAAGCGATCATGCAAGCCTGGTACTCCCGCTGATGGCCCAAGGTTATTGCAACATTCATCGAAGCAACGTCATAACTCAAAATTTCCGTAAAAACCGCAGGCGTGCTACCACCAAACATTCTGTGATACTCCACCGCTTCATTCGACCAGAGGTCACACACCGCTGCCATGACATTGCCGCAGAGGGATGAGTGGGCACAAGCACAACTCTTGCCTTCCATAGACATTGGCAGGCCGGTTACGGCCTTGACGATCGGATTCTCGTAGGCACAATCCTTACCGGGACCGCTTGCACCACACTCATAGGCAACCAGGGAACGACCAGCAGCTATGGCACGGGAGAGCGCCGCCAAGGTATGTGGCACGTCTTTCGCGGTGAAACCACCAGCCATGAACATTGCGGTATTGGCCTGGGCACAGTCTGTATCGCCACCGGCTATGGCCCCATGCTTGTTGGCGATCGCTACGATCTGCGGCCATAGCCATACCATGTCCAAGCTACCGAGCACACCCTGTGCAAACAGCAGACCGGTAATGTCGTTACGAATGATACTGTGGTCGAAGATCTCCTTGCCGCCAATGGATTCGATGGAGACGATATCCGCGTATTCTGAGCAGACATCGAATGCCTCCAGGACCTTGCGAGTGCGTTCAGAATCCCGAATATTAACCATGTCCGGTTTACGCAGGTCGGCGATCGTGGCACGGTAGGCTCCTTTGAGACCGTACAGATCTGCAAATTCGTCTATTTGTTGGGCGGCGAGAGCAGCGATCTCCATACCCCACTTCCCATTGTCGGTCATCTGAAAGACATGCTCGTTCTCCAACACCAGGCTCGGTGTGCCGATATTGATGCAACGCTCCAGTGCCTCACTGTTGGCTCGCTCGAATTCACGACGTAGCGTGTAGAGTGTCTTTTCGCTGCCGGGGCGAGGGTGAGGTACGATCTCTGCGATCACTGAACCACCGCCAATGACCAGGCCACGCCGCGTTGTCACCGGCTGTTGCGCAAAACCGAACATCATCTCATCAGAACTGCCGTATGCCATCGAGTCTGCCAGTTTCATTGTTTCACCTCTTGGCTTTTCTTATCACCCATTCCACTTGGAACGTAATTGTTGCCAGTTGAGCCCATTTAAGGCATCTTCCGCCATACCGGCAGCCTGAGAGGCCTCACTGCCCCAGATGCCAAGATCGAAACTCGTGACGAACTCTTCGCTAACTGCGCCGCCGCCACAGACAAAGGGAATTTCAAGCCCAGCCTCTTCCATGCGCATAGCGATTCTCGGGAAGGCGGTCATTGTCGTGGTCATCAGTGCTGTCCCAGTCAACATGACCGGCTTGTGGATTCGACAGGTCTCGACCACATCCTCTACCGGTACATCAGCCCCAAGGGTAATGACATCGAAACCGGCAGCCCGCAGAAGTGCATTGACGATCTGCATGCCGATGTCATGAATATCACCCTCTGCGGTATGAGTCACTACCTTCGCCTTCCTCGCCATGGTGCGCCCCAACTTCTCTTCACAAAGCGCTATACCCGCGATCATGGCGTCAGAGGACAAAATGACTTGAGGGAGGAAGTAACGGCCAAGATCCCACATCCGGCTTACCTCTTGCATACCCGGCACCAGACTGCCATTGATGACCTCAAGCGGTTGGTGAATTTCTAGTGCCTCTGCCACAGTGCGGCGGGTCTCATCCTCGTCACCTGTGACTAGACAATCTGCTACCTGTTGAAGTAACAGATCTTCTGAAATCTTGCGTGCCTCCTGGTGGCGTATATCCTCCACAACCAGGTCGTAACGGGTGAAGATTGGCGAAGTAAGTGACGGATTCTTCATCAATAACCTTCAGCATCTATGGGGACTGGCAGCAACTGAGCCACCATAATAATATGTGTTGGGAATACTATCCGTTTTTGTGTGGTTTGATATATCCCCATGTATTTATTGTCGAACCAAAACCTTAAGGGGATACCCTCACATCTATAAGTTTAGTCGCTCGTGGCGCACTCGGCAGGCTGAATTGGAGAATAAATTAGACTTTTTCGATGTGAACAAGAATTAATATAATCACAATACCCAGCTAATTGATCAGTTACTTCAATTAGAGAGAATATTTCTTATTACTCACCGGATGGGAGGGCTTATTTTTACTCAGTTCTGATTCGTATCATAAACCTTGATTGCTACGTGGTTTCAGCGCGAAATCAGTCATTGTGGTGAAAAACAGCCTTAACGTTGTATTTGAAAACCATAAGTCTGGAATGGTGAATCAGGGGCCTTTAATGCGCTTTCGAGTTGACACTCGTGAGGAGCTAGAAAACCTATGCAACAGAAGTCTTGGACATGGGGTGGGCTCGGATCCTGTGTCGTGCATACGCTTGATTCAGATGAATATTGCGGCTATGGCTCTGTGATTTCCTCCCCTTTATCGAAGGATCGGATATATGAAAACCAAAAGGCAAAAGGTCCTATGATAAAAACCCCCAGCAAAGTGAGCATGCTCCATTTTGTCGGATTGCGACCGGTCTCTTTCGCGAACTTGCCAATACTGACTATATAAGAGATGGTGGCGATCATCGCGACCCAGCTTCAAGGTGAAAGTGCACCACACATTTCAGTATACACCTCCAAAGGTGTTTTGAAATCCAGACATTTT
>NATW01000088.1 GCA_003094555.1 gamma proteobacterium symbiont of Ctena orbiculata | reverse complement strand
TAGCCTTCTGACTGGATATCCCTGTGGATGGGGGAAGATCGGGGCATTGTGGCGTTGAGATGGATGAGCGTCAAGCTTGAGTGGAGGAGAATGAAACCGAGTACCAATAGTGTTCGCGAAGGTTGAGTTGAAAAAACAATCTCAGGAAGATCGTCAAAGTGTAAGTTTTTAATAGGGAAGTCAAAACAGAAGTATCAAGCAGATTCAAAAAGATCAGCAAAACGAAGTATCACACATGATGCTGTATTACTAATGAGAATCTTGGATGAAAACCAGACCCCCCTTTTTTATGGGGGGTTACGTGAATATCGAATTGACATACCTCGAGCTACCAATCAGTGCATCGACTCAGTCGATTCGCCACAATCAACCGTCAGTTTATAAACCAAATTCGCGAATATTGACGTAACCAGCTGGTGTTGTGACTATAATCCTCATAGGACCTACCGCATCGGTAGGTATGCCAAACGAGAACTCATCAAAACCTAATTCATCGTCTGTACGGGCATTAAAGTTTGAATTTGGCACCACATATGTGTCCCTTATATTACCTACAAAGAGCTCAGCACTAATTGTTGTACCAGCAGGCAAGATCTGCCCGGTATCACGACCAACAATTTCAAACAATGGCCTGCCGCCTGCTGACAAGGAGCCCTCAAGATGAGTAATAGTGGCACTACTCTCCGCCATGATCATCGCAATTTGAGCGCGTACATTAATATTCTTCTCCTCACTACAGACCGGGGTTGTGGTAGGCGTGACACCGAAACAGACCCCTGGATCTTCCCCTGAAGCCACCGCCGATTCGGCCTCTGTCACAGCGGCGCTATCGCAGCAGAGGGCTCCATTGTAATTGGGATCACTGTTAGCACCGTCATAGATGCTGTTGGTATTGAAATCGACAAACTCTTCCAAAGATGGGTGTCTTTCGCCATCTTCATTATCATCCCTGAAAGCCTCCGGTATGTTGGCGAATGCGGTATCACCCGCATCGAGAACACCGTTGCCGTTTGCATCTACGAAACTCTCTTCGCCCAGCATGCTGGCAAGAATCGTGATCCGACCGGCCAAACCACCAGGCACATCATTCTCCTGCGGCCGTGGATTCGAACTCGTCCATATGACAATACAATCGCCATCTTCGAACTGGCATTGAGACTGAACCTGCCCACCTTCAGTAGTGAAATAGACAGAGGTGCCATCAGGGACCGGATTGTTGAAATGGTCGGCGGCATGTACCACAAGTTCAACTTCAGTCCCGTCAAGATCCCAACCCTCTGGATTTAATATCACGCTGGCCAAGGACATACTGTTCTGATCGGAAATACCGGTGGAGATGATCAATCCATCCGACTGGGTGGAGATCAACGGGTTGGCATCCAAGGAAGCGGTTACGCGAACTGCAGTGGGGATGGTACCGGACTTCACATCGGTACCCACCAACCCGTTGATATCGCTGACAGCGGTATCCGCTCCCACTGGGATGTTCGCCCCACCCACATCGGTACTCAATGAAAAATTAACCCGTTGTTGGGGGACCGGATTACCATTCTGGTCCAACACCCTGAATGATACCCGGGAAACCTCGGTCAAACCGACACCACGTAGGCCAATGAGTTCAGGAACAGCGGAGACAAACTCCATTGACCCGATCTCTGCGGGTTGTACATTGATGGTACCGGTTGCCGTAGAGGTATCACTATTGACTGTGGCCGTTGCCCGTACGGTATCCTCACCGGAGCAGCCCTCGGCAATGTATGTGGCAGTTGCCACCCCGCCGCTAGCATCAACAGGAGTGTCTATCGATGCCAATCCAATCGAGAAACAATCGGTGTTAAAGGAGACAACTGTCTCCTCCTGAAAGAGATTGCCTGCGGAATCGGCGAGGGTTGCTGTAACCGTTGTCTGCCCACCTGCCGCGAGGGACGATACCGCGATATCCAAGACTCCCGCTTCAAAAGAGTCCCCTGAACCACTGCCGATAAAAATATCGGCTCCTGCAGTGCCGGCATCATCGATCGTGTCACCGTCTACCGTAGTGGATGAATCCCAAGGCACATCCGGGTCGCCACCACCACAGGCAGCGAGCAGCAGCATCAGAGAAAAAGCGGTTAATAAGCGGGCTAGACCTGACATGGCAAACTCCAAAATCCCATAGGAAACAGTCCATTAAGGGCAGAAACTTAGACTAATTTCTTAATAGTATACAATCAATCGGGTATTGCAAGTGATTATAAGCAATCACCCGGCTGTTTTTTCTCCTCAATACCAACGCACTTCACGCTTTTACCAAGGAACCAAAAACGACCCATGATCCCAGTGATCACAGGGTCAGTAAACTAGCGGCAGCTCTCCCCGCCTCTTTAACAATCAATCATATTATCCTGACAGGAATCACATATCGGCCGCTGTGGATACTCAATCGATCAGCAGGCGCTCAACCACCCTGCCCTCGATCAGATGTGATTGCAGGATCTCCTCCAGATCATCATGATCGACAAAGGTATACCAGACCGCCTCGGGATAGACTACCAGTACCGGCCCCTTGTCGCACCGGTCGAGGCAACCGGCGGTATTCACCCTTACCCCACCCGGCCCGGCCAGTCCAACGGCCTTGACCCGCCCCTTCATGTAGTCACGCATGGATTTCGCCCCATGCTGGGCACAGTGGGGACGGCCGTCGCTGCGTTCATTCACGCAGAAGAAGAGGTGGTGGCGATAGTAGGACATGGAGGCATAGTTTAACTTAAAAAAAAATCCCACATAAAGGCCTGTTGGCGATGATACAACGACGATTAACCGTTATGATAGGGTCTGTTTCATCAATTCCGGCCCCGCGCAATCAAACCGTGACCCCAGAACAGCTGCTGACCGAAGCGGACCGCTGTGTAAAGTGCGGCCTCTGCCTCCCCGAGTGCCCAACCTATCAGCTGCTCGCCAACGAGGCCGACTCGCCCCGTGGCCGTATCAGTCTGATGCAGGCCCTGGCAGAGGGTGAGCTCGATCTCGGTACAAGCATCGAAACCCACCTGGATCGCTGCCTGGGCTGCCGGCGTTGTGAAACCGCCTGCCCCTCTGGGGTCAAATATGGCCAGCTTCTGGACGCCAGCCGCAGCCTTATTGCGAAACGCAAACCAGGCAGACCCTTTATGCGCTGGCTGTTTAATCAATTGACGGATCCCAAACGCCTGGCGCGGATCAGCCGTAGCAACAGACCATTGCAAAAGCTGGGTATCACCCAAGCTGTTGCGGCACTGCTGCCGGACAGATATGGCCGTCTAGCCAGATTGAGCAGTCAGCTCGCCGCTGCAGCACCCATCCCGACAGGGCTCTATCCCGCCGATCTGCCCAGCGGCAGACTGGTACAGCTTTTCACCGGTTGCGTTGCCACTCAGGTGGAACAGACCCTCCTCGAAAGCGGACTGGCACTGCTACGCCGGCTTGGGTATGCAGTGGAGATACCGGCATCCCAGTGCTGCTGCGGCGCCATCCACCGTCATAATGGATTCCAAGAGAGAGCGGAGCGATTCTGCACAACCAACCGGCAGCAGACTACCAAAAGCCGGGCCCAGACCCTGATCACCCTCAGCAGCGCATGCGACCTCGAACTACGCGAGCATGATGCCAGTGAAATCCCCGTGATGAGCCTGACGGAACTCCTGTTATCCCTGCCGGAGAATGAGCTACCTAGCCTGAAACCCCTTGCCGGGCGGGTGGCAGTGCATACGCCTTGCAGCTGTCAGGATGACGCCAGCCTGAGACTGTTGCAGCGCATTCCTGTGGCAGAGATCTTTCCCCTGGCGGACAACACTGTCTGTTGTGGTGCCGCAGGGAGCTATATCTTCACTCAACCCTCACTCTCCACCGCGTTGGGCACGGCGAAGATTGATCAATTGCAGGCCTGCCGGGCAGATATACTGATCACCAGCAATACGGGTTGCCGCATGCAATTTCACCAACTTGTCGCAGAGGCCGGGTTGCAGGTCCAAGTCATGCACCCCATCGAGCTTGTCTATCGACAATGGCCCGTGTGATCCGCAAATAGGCAAAAACTGCAGTTGTATCCCGGCGCAGAAAGAGGCTAAGGTTTCAGTATGAACAAGCGAAGATTCAATGCCGCCGACCAACTCATGATCGGCATCGACAGCGCCCTGCGCACCCTGTTCGGACGGCCTCAGGTGACTGAGCGCGTGAACCCGGCCGAGGCCCACGACGATGTGGAGATGAGCGATGAGGAGAGGGATCTGACCGCGCGTCTGATGCGCATCAACCACACCGGCGAGGTATGTGCACAGGCCCTCTACCAGGGACAGGCGTTGACGGCGAAACTGCCGCAAATCCGTGACACCATGGAGCGTGCGGCTCAAGAGGAGAATGATCACCTGGCCTGGTGTGAAAGCCGTCTCGATGAACTGGATAACAGGAAGAGCCTGCTCAACCCGTTCTGGTATGCCGGCTCATTCCTGATCGGCGCGACGGCCGGATTGGCGGGAGACAAATGGAGTCTCGGCTTCGTCGCGGAGACCGAACACCAGGTCGAGGCCCATTTGAATGAGCACATAAACCGCATCCCGGTGCAGGACCAGAAGAGCCTTGCCATACTCGAGCAGATGAAAGAGGATGAGATCCACCACGCAACGGTGGCGCTTGAAGCTGGCGGTGCGGACCTGCCAGCCCCGATCAAGGCGGCGATGAAACTGACCTCTAAACTGATGACGAAGTCGGTGTTCTATCTCTAGTTGAGACTAACCCGCCTTGGGAATCACTTCGATAACTTCCCTGTCCACAACCTGTTGCCGGTCAACCAGACTGACCTGTACAGCCAATGTCAGACCGAAGCCCACCATTACCAACACCAGGACCACGGCGAAGAAGTCAGGTTTTCGATGTTGATGATGTCTGTACATTTACCTTACTAGCCTATTCAATAACTTAACTAGGATTATTGTGTAGTTTTCCAACTTAACTTGGACCCTGTTCACGTTGTTGTGCAATTTTCAGTCAATTTATCCTTTTACTTACTAAACACTGATCAGGATCAAAAAAACCACTGCCAGTAACTACTTGGCATCTTTTTTCGCGCTTTCCACAGCACCCATTTCAGTCAGCAGTGCCGATACCTTCTCATGTTTGCCCCTGTTGGACAGGGCAAGGGCCGTGTTACCGGCCTGATCAGCCGCATTCACATCCACACCCCGTTGCAGCAGCAGACGCACGATTTCCAGATGCCCAAATGCGGAGGCCTCCATAATGGGTGTAATGCCTCTGCTATCTGCCAGATTCGGATCTGCACCTGCCGCCAGGAGTGCCTTGGCGCTTTTCAGGTTGCCATTAAAGGCCGCGATGTGGAGAGGGCTTCTACCCGACGGGTTGGCGCTGTTGACATCAACACCCTGCGCCAGGAGATCATTGATGCGGCCCACATCTCCCAACATTGCTGCGGATAACAGCGCTTGGGATTGTTGTGGTGCTTCCGCTGACCAGCCGTGGGCACTGAACAACAACAGAAACAGGGTTGTCAAAAGAGCGTTTCTCACGGTCAAGCATCCTAATCATATAGCTTATCCACACTATCGGCATCGGCATTTAATTCTTAACCCATTGCACTCACACCATCCCCTCAGTAACCTTGTAGTCTTGATGATGATAACCACGCCAGAGCAGAGTAAACACGTATATATGGATAAGGAATCGCAGCACCAGATCGATGTCCAGGTCGAGACCCGTTATGTGGAATCGCAATCTCTCCCAAACGAGGATAGATTCGTCTTCTCTTACACCATAACTATACGTAATGATGGAGAGTCGAGTGCGCGCCTGCTGAACAGGCATTGGATCATCACTGATGCCAACGGCAAGGTACAGGAGGTTCGCGGGGAAGGCGTGGTGGGTGAACAACCACAACTCAATCCCGGTGAGACCTTCCGTTACACCAGCGGCACTGTACTCGACACACCGGTCGGCAGCATGCAGGGAAGCTATGACATGGTGGACGGTCAAGGCAACCGTTTCGACGCCTTGATACCCCCCTTTTCCCTTGCCCGTCCGGGCAGTCTTCATTAAATACCGGTCAACCCGAAACCAAACCAAAATGTATGGATAAAGATGGAGCTGCGAACACAAAGTGAACTGCTTTGGTTAGCCGGCGGGGTCGGCTTACTGCTTGTTCTCAGCGGCCTCGATCCGGTGGCTGACCGTTATACCTGGTTCCTGGAAACCTTACCGGTCATGATCGGACTGCCACTCCTCTACTACACCCGACCGGGCTTTCCCTTGACCATCCTGGTCTACCGCCTGCTTGCGCTGCATGCCGTGATACTGATCATCGGTGGATACTACACCTATGCCGAGGTACCCCTATTCAACTGGCTCAGAGACACCTATGAACTATCACGTAACCACTATGACCGGATAGGGCACTTTTTTCAGGGGTTCGTACCGGCCATGCTGGCCCGGGAGATTTTATTGCGACGTTCGCCACTGAAACCGGGTCGTTGGCTGTTTTTTCTCTGTCTCTGCTTCTGTCTCGCTTTCAGCGCCTTCTACGAACTGATCGAGTGGTGGGTGGCGCTGATGAGCGAACAGGCCGCGGAGGCCTTTCTTGGTACCCAGGGCGATCCCTGGGACACCCAGACAGACATGTTTCTTGCACTTATCGGGGCTATATGTGCCCAGCTGTTGCTGGTGAGAATCCACGACAAGCAACTGTTTCAACTTGGAGTGGTCTGATGTCGATCTATGCCATCGGAGACATTCAGGGTTGTTATGACGAACTACAGCGACTGCTGGAGAAGATCCGCTTCGATCCATCCAAAGACATGCTCTGGTTCGCCGGAGACCTGGTCAATCGAGGCCCCAAATCACTCCAGGTACTTCGCTTCGTCAAATCCCTCGGTGATCGGGCTGTTACCGTTTTAGGCAATCATGACCTGCATCTGCTCGCCCTCTCCCAAGGCAATCGCAGCCTCAATAAATATGGCACCCTGAAAGAGATTCTCGATGCCCCCGACAAACTGGAGCTGATCGAATGGCTGCGTCATAGACCCATGATGGTACATCACCCAAAGAAGGGGTACAGCATGGTCCACGCCGGCTTGGCTCCACAATGGGACATGGCAACCGCCATGGCATGCGCCAGGGAACTGGAAACAGTCTTACGCGGCGCCAAATTCGCCAAATTCTGCCAGGTCATGTATGGCGACAAACCGGATCTCTGGTCTGACAAACTCAACGGCATGGAGCGACTCCGTTTCATCACCAACTGTTTCACCCGCCTGCGCTACTGCACCCGTGATGGTCGTATCTCGCTAAACGATAAAGGTGCACCGGAAGAACAGAGCAACGGGGTGATTCCCTGGTTCGATCTACCCGATCGTCCGACTAAGAAGGAGCGTATCCTATTCGGACACTGGTCGACCTTGGGTTACCGTCAGACCGCCAACGTCTGCTGCCTGGATAGCGGCTGTTTTTGGGGTGGCAAACTCACCGCACTGCGTCTGCGCAAAAACAAGCCTCCCGAACCCCACCAGGTCTCCTGCCCGCTCAAGGGTTGATGCGGTTCAATACAATAAAGGTGTAGGGAAACTGATTATTGTTATCACTGGAATGAGACACACGACTGACCTCTTGCCACTCATCCCAGTCGATCTCAGGAAAAAAGGCGTCCCCGTCCACTGCAACCTCCACCCTGGTTAAATAGAGGCGGTCAGCACGGGAGAGCATCTGCCGATAGAGACCTCCACCGCCGACAATCATCACTTCGGGCACATCGCCGGCAACCTGCAGGGCTTCATCCACCGAATGCACAAGATCACATCCTTCTGCGCGATAGTCACGATCATGGGTTACTACAATGTGGCGACGTCCGGGAAGGAGACCGGGAAGAGACTCCCAGGTACGGCGCCCCATGATGATCGGTTTACCCATGGTCAGGGACTTAAAGTGCTGCAGGTCGGCAGGCAGACGCCATGGCAGGCCGTTGTCTATCCCGATAACACCGTTTTTTGCTACCGCTGCAATAAGAGAGATCAACGGTTTCATTCAGCCACTTCCTGCCCCACATGGACTACTCACAAGCATGCACACTATACCGCCACTGGTGCTTTGATATGGGGATGTGGATCATAGTCGACCAGCTCGAAATCCTCGAAGTGGAAATCGAATATTGACTTCACTGCCGGGTTTATCGTCATGCTCGGTAATTTTCGCGGAGCACGACTGAGTTGCAGATCGACCTGCTCCAGATGATTGCTGTAGAGATGGGCATCACCGAAGGTATGCACAAACTCACCTGGCTCTAGCCCGGTCACCTGAGCGATCATCATGGTCAGCAATGCATAGGAAGCGATATTGAACGGCACGCCGAGAAAGATATCGGCACTGCGTTGATAGAGCTGGCAGGAGAGCCTTCCCTCAGCCACATAGAACTGAAACAGACAGTGACAGGGCGGCAGGGCCATATGCTCCACCTGTGCCGGATTCCAGGCCGAGACAATCAAGCGTCTCGAGTCGGGGTTTGTCCTGATATGTTCAATCAACTGACTGATCTGATCGATATGCCCACCCTCCGGCGCCGGCCAGGAACGCCACTGGTAGCCATATACCGGACCCAGATCACCATCCTCATCCGCCCATTCATCCCAGATAGAGACCCCGTTCTCCTGCAGATAACGAACATTGGTGTCACCCTTCAGAAACCACAGCAGCTCGTGAATAATGGAACGAAGATGGAGGCGCTTAGTGGTCAAAAGGGGAAATCCGTCATCCAGATCGAAGCGCATCTGGTAACCAAACACACTCCGGGTACCCGTACCTGTCCTGTCCTCTTTATCCACACCTTGATCGCGTACATGCCGCATCAGATCGTGATACTGCTTCATGCCGTCACTTCCCGACGACCTAGTAAAACTCGTCTCATCTAATTTACCTACAGGAAAAAGCTAGCCCTGGCTGATCTTCGGCCTGTAGGCCAGAAAGAGCAACAAGGCACCAAATAGTATCATCGGCAAACTCAGCAGCTGCCCCATGGTCAACCAGTCAAAGGCAAGATAGCCGATATGCTGGTCGGGCATGCGCACGAATTCGACCATGAATCGAAATATCCCATAACAGACCAAAAACAGTCCTGAAACCGCCATCCTCGGTCTTGGCCTGGCCGAGAAGGTCCATAGGATCAGGAACAGCACCAAGCCTTCCAGGAAGGATTCATACAGTTGACTGGGATGGACAGGCAGCGAGTACTCCGCATCCATGGGCAATCCGAGCCGGGCACAGAGCGCTTCCCCCACACTACAGGGAACACGCATCCCCCAGGGTAGATCGGTCACCCCACCCCACAGTTCCGCGTTGATGAAATTACCGATACGGCCTGCCCCCAAACCGATGGTGACCAACGGCGCAATGAAATCGGTCGCCTCGTAAAACGTTCGGCCATGTTTGCGGGCAAAGTACCACATTGCCAGCAATACACCCAACAGCCCCCCATGAAACGACATCCCGCCGTTCCATACCTTTATCAGTACCAGGGGATTCGCCAAAAATTCGCTGAAATTGTAGAACAGGATATAGCCTATACGCCCGCCCAGAACCACCCCAAGTACTATATAGAAGACGATATCGTCCACCTGCTTGGCGTCCCATACCATACCCGGTTTCCCTACCCGGCGGCGTCCCAGCCACCAGCCTCCCAGAAAGCCAACCACATACATCATCCCGTACCAGTGGATACTCACCGGCCCCAGGGTTAGCAGGGTGGAGTCGATAACAGGGTAAGTGATCATGGGGGTGCATGGTATCACAGGAATTCTATTCGCCAATGTGCCAAGAAATCGTAAATCCACAATTTCATGGCATATTTTCATGTTAGGATAGTGTGAAATTGGTCACATTTTCCCCAAGTACTGGAATTAATTTCGCAAGCGTTATGACGGACTTCTACGGGGTGTCAAGTTTTTGAACGCTGCGCCGCTACCACGTACAGGTGATGCAAACCCACATCGGCATCTTAACGGGAAGGACCATGAGCTACGTACACGCACAGAAATTTGAAACATATATACCGCGGGAAATGGATACTCTAGGCTCTCGATTACGCAGGAAAAGACGGGAAAGGGGTTGGACCCAGGAAGAGTTGGCCCTGCGTGCCGGCACCAATCAGGCCGTGATACAGAAAATCGAGAACGGTAAGAGTCTTCGTCCCCGTAAGATAGATGAGATCGCCCAGGTACTCGACGTCAATCCAGCCTGGCTGATGTTCGGCGAATCCACTACCACCGTGATGGATGACGAAGCGGTTGAAGTGGCCAAGGCCTGGCACAACCTGCCGGAACCCATTCGTAGCCGCATCAAGAGAAATATCTTCGAACAGGTTCTGCTCCACTCAAACAAGAAGTAGCTCAGCTTCAAACCGGGATGCACCCGCGCATCCCGGTTATCAATCCCCTCAAGCGATCCCCCTCACGAGTCAGGCATTTGCCACTGCAGGGTTGCCTCATCATCACTCTCTCTTGCATCCACCCAGCGATCTCCCTCTGGCGTTGTCTCCTTCTTCCAGAACGGCGCCCTGGTCTTTAGATAATCGATGATGAATTCACAGGCCTTAAAGGCCTGTTTGCGGTGACGGCTCGCCACCGCCACCAATACGATCGGGTCGGTTGGCGATAAGACACCTACCCGATGCACCACACGGCAATGTTGGATCTCCCAGCGGTTGCCAGCCTCATCGACTATCTGTTGCAGGGCTTGCTCTGTCATACCGGGATAGTGTTCAAGGGTCAGTTTTTCCACCCTGTCACCCTCGTTGATATCCCGCATCAGGCCGATGAATGTCACTACCGCACCAATGGATGAATCATTCCCGCGCAACAGGTCCACCTCATGATTCGGATCGAATGGGTCAGCCTGGATAGTTATGTTGTTCATCCTTCAACCCCCGGTGACAGGCGGGAAAAAGGCAACTTCGTCACCCGTATTCAGCGCTGTTTCCCTATCAGCCAACTCCTGGTTGACCGCCATCATCACCCGCTGATCCGCGGCAAAGAGTCGGGCCCATGCACCCCCTCTCCCCCTCAGTACCGTAAGCAGGTCGTCAACGCATGTCAGGCCATCCAGATCGATCTGCTCGGACGCGACCCCAAGTTCCTCGCGAAATCGGGCAAAAAAGAGGACCTGGATCATGTCATCATCTCGCTGAAGGGTATGAAATCCACAGGATCACCGGGCTTGATGGCGGTAAGCGGCGGCAATACGGCAAATCCATTTGCCCATACCACAGAGCTTAATACACCGGATGAAGGATTGGGATAGAGTCGCACCACCGACTGCCCCTGCTCGTTCAGCTCCAGTCGACCGCGGGCATACTCCTGACGCTTATCGGTGGCGGCCTTCTCGAAGCCAGCAATAACCTTGATCGGTTGCGGCACCACCTCCCCGGTCATGCCTTGCATACGCAGTATGAATGGCCGGGCGAAGAGAGAAAAGGTGACAAAGAGTGAGACCGGATTCCCCGGTGCGCCCAAGAAAGGTGTCTCTGCTATATAACCGAACGCCAGGGGTTTTCCCGGACGAGAGGCAATCTTCCATAACGCCAGTGACCCCAGTTTTTCCACTGCAGGTTTGACATGATCCTCCTCCCCCACGGAAACCCCACCCGACGCAAGTACCAGGTCGGCGGCTTCGGCACCATGCGCGAGGGCTTTGCAGGTGGCTTCAAATGTGTCTTCAACTATGCCCAATTGAATCACTTCACATCCGAGCCGCTGTAACAGTCCAGCCAGGGTGAACTGGTTGGAATTGTATATCTGACCCGCCTTCAACTCCTCACCAGGCATTACCAATTCATCGCCACTGGAAAAAACCGCCACTTTCAACCGATGATAGACCGACAACCCGGCCACCCCCACCGAAGCGGCCAGACCGAGGTGTTGCGCATCAAGTTTGACCCCTGGCGACAATATCTCCTCACCTTGCAGGATATCTTCTCCCGCCCTTCGGATATTGGCGCCGCTTGCAGGCCTCTCTGTGATCACGACCTCTTCGCCGTCGACCCTGCAGACCTCCTGTATGACCACCGCATCGGCACCCTCCGGCACTGGAGCGCCGGTAAATATACGTGCGGCAGTGCCAGGCGCGAGCGGTGTACCGGCTGACCCGGCGGGGATGCGTTGAGCGACTCTCAAGCGGTCCCCATGCTTGTCTAGATCTTGACTGTTGATGGCAAACCCATCCATGGCGCTGTTATCCCAGGGTGGAACGTCAACCTGACTTTTAACCGGAACGGCCAGCACCCGGCCCAGCGCCTCGTTTAAGACCAGGGTCTCGAGCCCGGAGATGGGTTTGACCTGATCGAGCAGGAATGACAGCGCCTCATCGACCGGCTTCAGCTGCGCTTGATGACTATCGCAATCAGCCATCTCACTCCTCCAACAGGCGCGGAAACATTTGCGCGAAATTACAGGGCCTGGTGCGCATATCAAGTTGGGATTGCAAGATCTTGTCCCATCCGGTGCGACAGGCGCCGGTAGACCCGGGCAGGCAAAAGATCAGTGTGCCATTGGCAAGACCGGCGATCGCACGGGATTGAATCGAGGAGCTGCCGATCTCCTCCAGGGAGATTGCGCGATAGAGTTCACCAAACCCCTCGATAGACTTATCGAACAGGGGTTGCAGCGCTTCCGGTGTGCTGTCGCGCCCGGTAATGCCGGTACCTCCGGTGGAGACAATCACATGTACATCGGTGTCGGCAATCCAGGCCGAGACCACCGCCCGCATCTGATAGACATCGTCCGGCACGATGCGTTTATCAACTACCTGATGACCGGCCTCCAAGGCCCTTTCCCTGAGGGTTTGACCCGATTTATCCGTCTCTTCGGTACGGCTGTCCGATACCGTTAATATGGCCAGATTGAGGGGTACAAAACCGCTTTCTTTAAAATGTCCGGACATAAATTATTCTCTATGTAAATTTATAATCAAACGCCTTCTCAAAACGGCGGCCAAACTCCTCCGACGTTACATTATGATTCTGGGTACCTGCCTGTTCGATCTTGATCGCACCCATCAATGCGGCGATTCGACCCGTTGTCTCCCAGTCCATATCATTCATCAGGCCATATAACATTCCGGCACGATAAGCATCGCCACAGCCAGTCGGGTCTACGACCGACTTCACCGGTGCTGCAGGTATGGAGTAGACGCTCTCCCTGGTGATAATCTCTGAACCTTCACCACCGCGGGTTACGATGATCGCATCTACCATCTGCGCCAGTTGCTTCAAGCTCTTTCCGGTACGCTCCTGCATCAACTTCGCTTCATAGTCGTTAAAGGCGAGCCAACTTGCCTGTTCAGCGAACCTCATCAGGCTATCGCCATCGAACATGGGCATGCCTTGACCGGGGTCAAATATAAATGGCACCCCGATCTCGGCGAATTGCTCAGCATGCTCGATCATACCCTGGCGGCCATCCGGGGAGACCATACCAAGGGTACAGCCATCGATCTTTGAGACATCGATTTGGTGGGCCTGGTTCATAGCTCCGGGATGAAAGGCGGTGATCTGATTATCATCCTTATCCGTGGTGATATAGGCCTGGGCCGTATAACTGCCGGATACTTCCAACACCTGTTCACGACTGATACCACACTCGTCCATCCATTTTGCATAGGGGGAAAAATCCTCACCCACGGTACCCACCGGCTTTCCCTCACCACCGAGCATTTTCAGATTGTAGGCAATATTACCGGCGCACCCCCCAAACTCCCTGCGCAGATCAGGCACCAGAAAGGAGACATTCAGAATATGCACCTGCTCCGGAAGAATATGGTGCTTGAAATGATCATCAAAGACCATGATGGTATCGAAGGCGAATGAACCACATATCAAGGCCGACATGTTTACCTCTTGTCGAAATTTGTAGGATAAAAAAAGTGCAGCGTGGGAACCAAGCAATGTGCATGCTTACATCATGGCATGACCGGTAGGGCTACTCGTCCCCTCTCCAGGCGAGATCGAGCTCTCGCGCAGCGCGCACATCGTCGAGTCGTCTTACTGGCATGGTATGAGGCGCCTGTTTAACCATATCAGGTTGGGTTTCGGCCTCCTGCTTGATGCTCTTCATGATCTCAACAAAGTTATCCAACTCCTCCTTGGCCTCTGTCTCGGTGGGTTCCACCAACAGACACTCTGGGACCAACAAGGGAAAGTAGGTGGTCGGCGCATGCACCCCATAGTCGAGCATGCGTTTGGCAAAATCCATGGTGTTGACACCCAACTCCTTGGCTTGCTGTTTCAAGGTAAGGATAAATTCATGACTGGCACGACGTTCAGGATAAGCGGCATCGAAGCCGGCCTCCATCAACCGCTTGAGCAGATAGTTGGCATTCAGGGTGGAAAACTCTGCCACTCGATGCATCCCTTCTTTGCCCAGGAGACGGGCATAGATATAGGCGCGCAATAGCACCCCGGCATTACCGGCGAATGCGGAGAGACGTCCCATGGATTCGGGTCGCTCCTTTTCTGTCAGCCAGCGATAGTCGCTGCCGTCGAAATCAACCATGGGTACCGGCAGATAGGGCTCGAGACGTTGACTGACCCCGACCGGACCGGCACCTGGTCCGCCACCACCGTGGGGCGTGGAAAAGGTTTTGTGCAGATTCATATGAATGACATCGAATCCCATGTCCCCCGGCCTGACCTTGCCGAGAATGGCGTTCAGGTTGGCGCCATCATAATAGAGTAGCCCCCCCGCAGCATGCACCAACCCGGCGATCTCCTTGATACGCCGTTCGAAGACACCCACGGTGGATGGATTGGTCAACATGATACCGGCGGTCTGCGGGCCCAGTGCAGACTTCAAGGCCTCCACATCGATATCCCCATCGGCACCGGTTGGAATCTCTCGCGTCGTATAGCCGCACATGACCGCCGAAGCGGGGTTGGTGCCATGGGCCGCATCCGGCACCAGGATCTCACTGCGGTCTGTATCCTTCCTGGCATCATGGTAAGCACGGATCATTGCGACCCCGGCGAACTCCCCTTGGGCCCCTGCGGCAGGGGTCAGGGAGACCGCATGCATACCGGTGACAGTCTTGAGTATCTCCTGCAGCTCATAAAGACATGCCATAAAACCCTGGCTGTGGGTTTCAGGCGCCAATGGATGTCTTGAAACCAGTCCGGGCAGGCTGGCCAAGCTATTGCACGCCCGCGGATTGTATTTCATGGTGCACGAACCCAAAGGATAAAAATGGGTGTCGATGGAGAAGTTCTTCTGCGACAACTGGGTAAAATGGCGCACCGCCTGCATCTCGGATACTTCCGGCAGGGATGCCTGTTTATCTCGCAGCATCGCCGCCGGGATAGCTGACAGATCAGCCTTTTCCAATGGTGCCTGAGCTGCCGCCCGACGCCCCTTTCGTGAACGTTCGTATATCATATCTTTAGCCTTACCAATCGGGTTTCAGCTGACAGGGTGTCTCCACCTGGGATGCGATCACCCGCTCCAGTTTGCTCCGATAGCTTTCTATATCACTGTCGGTTCTTAATTCAGTCGCACATACCAGGATCGCATCACCCAATTCGGGATAATCATCACTGAGATCGAAACCACCCAGTACATTGTGCGCCGCCAAGGCACGCAACACCTTCTTTGCGGCGATGGGCAAACGCACTACACGTTCATGGAAACCTGGGCCATCGAATACACTCTCCACACCCGGTAGCGAGTTCAGGACCCGAGTCAGCTTTTCGGTGTTGGCATGGCTTGCGGCAGCAACCCGCTGCAGGCCTTCGCTACCCACCAGGGTCATGTGGATGGTCGCCGCCGTCACCATCAAGCCTTGGTTGGTGCAAATGTTGGAAGTCGCCTTTGAACGTCGGATATGCTGCTCTCTCGCTTGCAGCGTAAGCGCATAGCCGGGCTTTCCATCCATGTCCACCGTCTTGCCTATGATGCGCCCCGGCATCTGGCGCACCAGTTTTTGAGTACTGCAGAGAAATCCAAAATAGGGCCCGCCGGAAGCCAGTGGCGCACCCAACGGCTGCCCTTCTCCACAACAGATATCCGCACCCTGTTCACCCCACTCGCCAGCCGGTTTCAGAACCGCAATGGCGAGTGGATTAACCACCCCGATAGTCAGCATATTGTTTGCATGAGCCCAATCCGTCAGCTCATCGACTGACTCCAGCACACCGAAAAAATTAGGCTGCGGAATAATCAACGCGGCGAAATCTTCACCACTGTGGCGCTCCAGTTCCTGTCTATCGATCGCGCCACTGCTATTGTCATAACCCACCTCAACCAACTCGATCTGCTGGTTTCGCACGATGGTATAAATCACCTTGCGGTAAGTGGGATGCAGGTTGCGGGGAACAAGGATGCGTTTTGATTTGGATTTACGATTTGCCCTGACTGCCATCAACGCCGCTTCAGCCAAGGCTGAAGCCCCATCATAGAGCGATGCATTGGAGACATCCATTCCTGTCAATGCGGTCATCATCGACTGAAATTCATAAAGCAGTTGCAATGTCCCCTGGCTCGCTTCTGCCTGATAGGGCGTGTAGGCGGTATAGAACTCGCCCCGGGTGGTCAGTTCCCAGACAGCAGCCGGTATATGATGATCATAAGCGCCCGCCCCGATGAAACAGAGTGGTTGACCATCATCACGGGCACGCGCCTGCATCAGCCGGGAAAGCTCCATTTCCGATATACCCGACGGTATCGTATTCAACTCTCCGCAACGCAACTCCTCGGGTATCTCATCGAACAGCGCATCGATATGCTCGACCCCGATAGTCGCAAGCATCTCTTGAATATCTTCTTCTGTGTGGGGGATGAAAGGCATAGCTCTCTCGTCTGCTAAAAAAATATGTCAGTCCGCCAGCGAATCCGGGATTCGCAGCAGAGAGGATCGAGGTAAAACCGGGATCATCCCTCTTCGGCGATCATTGCATCATAGCCACTCGCATCAAGCAGCTCATCCATGCCACTTGTGTCTGTCACTTTGACCTTGAACATCCAGCCACTACCGTAGGCATCCTCATTGATGGTTTCAGGTGCCCCATCGAGGGTTTCGTTGATGGCGATGACTTCACCCGAGGCCGGGCTATAGACATCGGAAGCAGCCTTGACTGACTCAACCACAGCGCAGTCGCTACCAGCCTCGACCTGGGCACCCACCTCAGGCAGGTCGACAAAAACCAGGTCACCCAGTAGCTCTTGTGCATGCTCGGTGATACCGATGGTGAAACTGCCATCGCCCTCATCTTTAATCCATTCATGGGACTTGGCATAGCGTCTATCAGTAGGTGTAGTGCTCATATTTCTTACCTTCGTGGAGAATAGGTTACAGGGTCATCCCGTTAAGTTGTTTGCATTCCGGATTATAAGTCGATGATGGCTTTGCCATTGCGCACAAATGGCGGTTTGACAACTCGTGCCTTGATACGTTTGCCGCGCATTTCAACCTCACAGGTCTCACCAATATCGGGCAGGACCCGGGCAAATGCGATTGACCGCTCCAATGTGGGGGCATATCCACCTGATGTGATCTCACCGATCTCCCTCTCGCCGTCATACAGCTTTAGATGGTTACGCAGCACCCCACGTCCGGTCAATACCAAACCGATGAAACGCCGCTTTTGCGGATCATTACGCTGTTGCTCCAGCACTGTACGGCCGACAAAATCCCGTTCCGACGGCTCCCAGGCAATGGTCCAGCCAAGCCCGGACTCCAGGGGGGAGGTCGCATCGTCCATATCGGACCCATACAGATTCATCCCTGCTTCCAGGCGCAGTGTATCCCTGGCGCCGAGTCCACATGGCTCAACCCCGGCCTCACGCAATTGGCGCCAGAAAGAGGGGGCCTGATCCGCCGGCAGCATGATCTCGAACCCATCTTCACCGGTATACCCGGTTCGGGCCAGAAACCAATCAGCATCGGCAACCGCATTGAACGGTTTCAGGTCAGCCGCAGTCTGTTGCAACACTTCCGACATCAGTGGCAGCGCCTTGGAGCGGGCATTGGGTCCCTGAACTGCAATCATGGCGAGATCACGACGGGGGGTGATGGTTACGTCATAGGCCTCTGATTTCTGTTCCAGCCAAGCCAGATCCTTGTCTGTGGTACCGGCGTTCACAACCAGGCGATACCAACTGTGGTGCAGATGATAGACGATAAGATCATCCACTACCCCAGCCGATTCGTTGAGCATGCAGGTATAGAGGGCCTTACCCTGATGCTTCAACTTATCCACATCGTTGGCCAGCAGGTAGCGTAAAAAGGGTTTAACGCCATCGCCCTTGATATCGACAACGGTCATATGCGATACATCGAACATACCCGCATCTCGTCGCACCTGATGATGCTCCTCCAGTTGCGAACCATAGTGCAATGGCATATTCCAACCGCCGAAGGGGACCAGTTTGGCGCCCATCGATTTGTGAGTATCGTAAAGAACGGTCTGTTTATTCATGATCTTCTCCCGGTCCAAAACGCAAAAAAGGGCGGCGCAGATGATTAATTCATCCGCGCCGCCCCTCTGTCCAAAACCTGAGAGTTTGGCGCTGCACTCGTCGGGCTCGGCATGATGTAACACCATCACCGTCTCTCCAAACAACGTCAGTAAGCGCCTGCCCCTTCGGTGGGTGCTGTTACACCACTCTCCAGAGTCGACCTAAATCCCTCGCTGATTGCCTTACACGAGGTGACTTTCTCCCCCACGGTCCTTTTGCCTGAGCGATTCCGGGCGGGATTGCGCCTTCGGCGCCGGTTTGAGCCGGCCTCTCCCACGGGGGTGGATCGAGTTGACGACTATACCTTGCCGTAAACCGCTTGCCAATTGCGAAAAACCTTGCAGGCGACCTCGTTTCATCCCTCAGAGATGGGGCTGTAACAATCTGCGATAGGCGCGTCACCTGGCCAGGGGCGGCAGCTCACCACTCATCCCCATGGCCCGACGAATCAGCTGATGTTTGACAATTCCGGACCTATTGGCCAGATCAAGGCCCAGATTACGCATCAGTTTGAGCGGCATCAGATCATTGCTGAATATTCGCTTGAACGCATCCATCGCCGCCAACATGGCCAAATTCGGACCCTTTCTCGCTCGTTCATAGCGTCTCAGGGTGACCATCGAACCTATTGCTCTGCCCGCAGCATGGGCCTCGATTATCACATCGGCCAGGGTCATGGCGTCCATGAAACCGAGATTGACCCCTTGCCCCGCCAAAGGATGCATGGCGTGGGCCGCATCCCCCACCAGGACGAAACCTGGACGACAATAGGTTTGGGCATGTCCAAGTCGTAGCGGGAAGAGGCCACGCGGACCCACCTCCACCATCTCACCCAGTATCGCCTCGCTGGCGAGGGTAAGTTGATCGCAGAACAACGCATCGGAGAGTGCCATCAACTCATTCGCCTGGTTTGGTGAAGTGGACCAGACAATGGAACAGCGGCCATCATCTATGGGAAGCAGCGCCAATGGCCCTCGCGGCATGAAGCGCTGCCTGGCCGTCTGTTGATGGTGGCGTGCGGGTTTGACCGTTGCGACAATGGCGTGTTGATCGTAATCCCAACCCTTGGTACCGATATCCGCCATCTCGCGCATTTGCGAATCCCGACCGTCCGCCGCAACGATGAGCTTCCCTGTTAATTGCTCACCACCCTGCAAAACCACTCCCGGCAGCGGTTCCAGTTGCAACGCCGCTACGCTTGCAGGGAAACACAATCTGACATTGGGCAGGGTCTCCAGCCGCTCCCATAGCGCCAGCTGGGTGACACGGTTTTCCACGATATGGCCCAAGTCGGGCTCGCCAATTTCAGCCGCGCTGAAATGGATTCGACCGCTACCCTCTGCATCCCACACCTCCATATGGGTATAGGGACTGATACGCATCTCGCTCATCCTGGACCAGACATGCAGGTTTTCCAACATGCGTTGAGAGGCACGGGTAAGGGCGGAGACGCGCAGATCGACTTCATCCAATGGCCAACTACGTTGCGGCTCTCTCGCCTCGAGGATACAGATACGCATCCCGGCATCGGCGGCAGCACAGGCCAATGCGGCCCCCACCATGCCACCACCTACGATAATCAGATCGTACATTTCGTCAGTCAAGAGATACTCCCCGAGCCAGTCTTGGCAGGCGTCCATTCAATCCCATGAATTGGCGTGCCACAAGATGCTTCATACTGGGAGCAACATCAAGACCCACCATGCCCATGTTACGAAGCAGTCTTACCGGACCGAATGGATTAGCGAAAAAACGTGCCAGGCTATCGGTAATCATGGCAACACTGTTGTGATCTTTTTTGCGCCATATCGCATACTCCTGCAACAATCCAATATCACCTGGATCAGCGCCCCGTTGGGCAGCTGAGGAGAGCAGATCTGCCAGTACCGCAACATCCCGCAGACCGAGATTGAACCCCTGCCCCGTTACCGGATGAATTGCATGCGCGGCATTTCCAATCAGGGCTACCCGGGGACGAACCTGTTCAGCCGCCTGACGGAGACGCAATGGGTAAGCAACCCTCTTACCCAGTTCATGTAAACCTCCAAGACGATAACCGAAACGGTCCTGCAGTCTGAGCAGGAAGGCATCATCCTGCAAGGCCATCAGTTCGGCAACCTGGTCATCCCGCGCCGTCCACACCATGGAGAGGCGATCATCAAGCATTGGCAACAATGCCAAGGGTCCACTATCGGTGAATCGCTCATAGGCGACACCATGGTGTGCCTGTTGAGCGCGCAGATTGGCAATGATGGCGGTTTGGCCATAGGACTTCTCTTTCAGCCCAATCGACAGAGATTGTCTGACCTGGGATTCACCACCGTCGGCAGCCACCAGCAGACGCGTATTGAGACGTTTCTCACCACCATCCTGATCGATACGCACCTCAATCTCTTGGTCAGATATGGCAAAACTCTTCAGCCTGGCCGGACAGATCAATTCTACGGCTTGACGATCAACCAGGTCCTCTATTAAAGCCTCACCCAGTGCGCGTGCGGTCACCACATACCCCAAGGCCTCGACCCCTTCATCATGATGGTTGAGTCGGGTAAAACCAAAGTGGCCACGATCGGAGATATGGATGCCTAGTATCGGCTCTGCGGCGACCTGGATGGATTGCCAGGCACCCATCGCCTCCAGGATGACGCGGCTACCCCAGGAGAGGGCAATCACCCGGTCATCGAAACTGGGTTGGGAAGAGGATTCAAGCGGCCAGGCTTCGATGACGCCGATGCTCAATCCCTGGCCGCTCACTGCATGCGCCAGACTGGCGCCGACCATGCCGCCGCCAACGATCAGGAGATCAAAATCTTGTGCCATATCATGCCGCCATAATGGCCTCAATCTCAGCCACTGATTTTACAATATCCTTGGTTAACACATCACAGCCATCCTTGGTCACAACCACATCATCTTCGATACGGATGCCGATGTTCCACCACTTCTTGGCCACACCCTTGGAACCGGAGGGAATGTAGATTCCGGGTTCGATGGTTAAAGCCATGCCCGGCTCCAATAAACGCCATGTACCGTCGACCTTATAATCACCCACATCATGAACGTCCATACCGATCCAATGCCCGGTGCGATGGGGAAAATAGGCCTTATACTTCTCTTCGCGTATTAACTTGGCCAGAGACCCCTTGAGTATTCCCAGCTTTATCAAGCCTCTGGTAATGGTACGCACCGCAGCATCATGTGGATCATTCCAATGATTGCCCGGCTTGACCTTGGCAATTGCCGCCTCCTGTGCAGCCAAAACCAATTCATACAACTGTCGCTGGGGTTCGCTGAAACTACCATTGACCGGATAGGTACGAGTGATATCCGAAGCATAGTAGTCTACCTCACACCCGGCATCGATCAGCAACATCTGCCGCTCACCAACCTTATCCCCATTCTCAATGTAGTGAAGTGTGCAGGCATTTTTACCCGCACCGACGATCGGGGGATAGGCCTGGGACTTGGCGCCCAGATCAGTGCACTCACGCACGAACTCCGCTTCAAGTTGGTACTCCCATAACCCAGGCTTGCAGCGCTGCATCACCTTCTTGTGCGCCTTGGCGGAAATCCTTGCAGCCTGTCGCATCACCTTCAGTTCCGACCGGCTCTTATACAGCCGCATTTCATGCAGATAGTGATCAAGGGCAATAATCTCGACAGGCCCCTGAACACCACTGCGCGCTTCACAGCGAATAGTGTTGATCCACTCTGAGAGGCGTTTATCGAACTTTGCATTGCAGCCCATGATGTAAAAGATGCGCTCACACTGCTCAAGCATGCGTGGCAAGATATCGTCCAGGTCTCCAATCGGGAAGGAATCATCGGCTTCATACTCATCGCAAGCGCCTTCCTGTCCCGCTATGGCACCATCCCACTGCTCCTTAACCGGGTCCCGCTCCCTATTGAAAAGGATATATTCCGCCTGTTTTCTTCCAGGAATCAGAACCAGTACCGCCTCTGGCTCAGGGAAACCGGTCAAATAGTAGAAATCACTGTCGGGGCGATACGGGTAGTGCACATCTCGATTACGAATCAGCTGTGGTGCCGTGGGCAGTATGGCAATACTGCCTGGTCCCATCATGCGCATCAGTTCACGTCGCCGCCGCTTGAATTCACTCTTCAACATGGCCAGGTCTCCGGACATCAGACAGATCACCCCAGATAAGTAAGGTCACCACTTTCAGGAACTCCTGCAGTTCTGTATAGGCCTGCTCTGTCGCATCACCTGACTCGAGTAACTCATAGTCGAGTTGAGTGAAATGGGATATATCCTGCAATGCCTCCCTGGCATCACCCTCGAATTGCTGATCGGTGATACCTGACATGCCCAATCCATACAGATAGCCTTCACACCACTCGCTCAATGCCTTGGCCCTGGTGGAGATAGGTTGAGAATCGTCAGGAAGATAGGGCATGAATGTCAGATCGTCATTCCCGATCTGGTCACGGGTTACATAGTACAGTTCACCGATCAGTTCTCTGGCCTCACGCGCCAATAGATCCTCTTCTGGCCAATCCTCGAACAGTCCAGCCATCCAATCGATATGGCTTTGACTGGTTCCGGCACACACCAGCCCACAAATCACGCCATGAATCTCACTCGCGCCCAGATCGAGTCCGATTGACTTCAGCGCCCCATCAACACGGGAATAATCGGGCATCTGGCTATTCTCAATCATCTACAAATTCCTCTATCATATAGGTCAGTTGCCTATGTAGACTCACTACACGACGCTTCTTCTGCATTGCAGGACAAAACAGGGTATTGGCAGTGACAATCAAATTGGTGTTAACAGGCCCTATGAACAAATCATAACATGCAGCCGTAGAGATTGACCCACCACTGTCAGACCACTATATTGATGGCCATGACTGATAAAGAGACACAAAATCCGGCAGATTTGGACCTGCACAAGCTTGAAATCCGGGTCGAAGAGCTTATCCGGGCCTGCTCCTACCTCAAAGATGAGAATAAATCACTGCGTGCCACCCAGGATAACCTGGTAGCTGAACGTGCTGCACTCATCGAAAAGACAGAACTGGCGCGTGCCCGGGTTGAAGCCATGATTACACGACTGAAATCGATGGAAACACCCCAGTGAGCAACGATTCATTGCCTGTAACAGTCAATATCCTCGATAAAGAGTACCGTATTTCCTGCCTGCCAGAAGAACGAGAATCCCTTTTGCAAGCAGCGGCCTATCTGGATGGCCAAATGCGTGAAATCAGGCAGAACGGACGTATCATAGGCACCGAAAGAGTTGCGGTCATGGCCGCACTCAATATTGCCAATGACCTGCTATCCAACCAGCAACACAGGGAAGACGGTTCGCAGAACATATCACGCCGCATAAAAAACCTTCAAGAAAAGATTGAGATTGCACTCAACACAACCAATCAACTGGAACTTTGATCAAAATAGGTTTAGCCTAGAGGTATGACATCCCCTGCGGTGTACGTAAGCAACCAGGGTATTTTCTTGAGCCTAACAACTACCCAGGGAACATGATGATAGTGCCGTTGTGCATGTCCGCACTCCAGCGGAAAGCCTGAGGTACTTCTGTTGTTCCCACTTGAGCCCTCTGGTTCAGGAACAACGGTTTGCGACGGCACAGGTGGGGGATGTCTCTTATCCAACCCCGCTCAGACAATGGAATCACACAAGATCCGGCACAGAATCAAGGCCCATCGGCAGCAGTTAACTCAGCAAACGCTCAATCTTCATAGCCGACAGGTCCTTCGCCTGGCAAGAAACTACATACCCTTTAGGCATAGCCGGCGCATTGCGTTTTACTTCGCTGTCCGGGGAGAGATGGATCCGGCTCCCTTGTTACAACTCGCCCAGGGTACCGGGAAATCGGTTTTTTTACCCATTTTGCACGATAGACCAACAAAAGGGTTGTGGTTTGCACCTTTTACAACCCAAACCGGCTTCACAACAAACCGTTTTGGTATACCGGAACCGAACTACAGGCATAGTAAGTTAGTCATGCCATGGGTACTGGACCTGGTATTCGTACCTCTGATTGCATTCGATAAAGAAGGTAATCGCCTGGGGATGGGAGGGGGTTACTACGACCGGACATTCGCCTTTAAAAACAAACGCAGTCATTTAAAAGGCCCAACACTGGTTGGTTTGGCGCATGAGTTTCAACAGCAATCACAAATCTCAGTTATGCCTTGGGATATACCACTCGATGCTGTCATTACGGAAGCTGCGATATACAACTTCACTTAATATGAACATATAAACGAGTGTTCATAGCATCATTTTCCTGCCTTTCACTACCCGCAAACTACACTTAGCAAGTGTTGTATAACAACAACGAATTGAAATAATTGATAAAAGATTGCTTTCTATTCTGGATTTTTTTAAAAGCTGAATTATACTCAGTTCATCTATCAGGTAGTTCTCTCGGGAGGGAATGTAAATGGCGAAGAAAAAAGCCGCCAAAAAGAAGGCAACAGTAAAACGTTCAACCACAACCAGGAAGGCACCCGCAAGGAAAAGGGTTGCTAAGAAGAAGGCAACGACGAAGAAGAGAGTCGCAGCCAAGAAGAAAGTATCGAAGAAGAAGGTAGCAACCAAGAAGAGAGTTGCTAAGAAGAAGACCGCAAAGAAACGGGTAGCAAAAAAGAAAGCTACGGCGAAGAAGAGGGTTGCTAAGAAGAAGGCAACCAAGAAGAGGGTCGCTAAGAAGAAGGCAACCAAGAAGAGGGTCGCCAAGAAGAAGGCAACCAAGAAGAGGGTTGCTAAGAAAAAGGCAACCAAGAAGAAGGTTGCTAAGAAGAAGGCAACCAAGAAGAGACCTGCTAGGCCCAGGAAAGTGACACCTCGCAAGAAAAGAACAGCCAAATAAGACTGTTGGTTCTAGCTAAACTAAACCCCGCTCTGCGGGGTTTTTTTTATCCTGCCCGGTTCTGATTTTGCATATTTAAAAGCACTTTGAATATATAATAATTGACTTATAATTCAATTAGTTAATCAGGTATTCAGATAACAGGCCGGAACCGGCATGATACTTAACTTTGGAATTCCGCATCCGGGGGATGAGTGACTATTGAAGCGCAACTGATCGGGCTCTTGGTGAGTGCAACATAAAGATGATACATATCTGACTTAACTTATCAGGTATGCCCACACTAATGAGCCTAGCTGACTCCCGCAAATAACTTGTAGGCTGGATTCTCCGTCTCATCCCAAAACGGATAGTTGAGTTTCTTCAAACGCCTGAGCAGGGTGTTTTTCTCTGCGTTCGACAACTGTATACCCATCAACACACGCCCATATGCGGCGCCATGGTTACGATAGTGAAACAGGCTGATATTCCAATCTGTACCCAAATTGTTCAAAAAATAGAGTAGTGCACCAGGCCTTTCTGGAAACTCGAAACGTATCAACTTCTCTCCATCGATACCTTGAGCATGTCCACCGACCATATAACGAATATGCAGTTTGGCTGTTTCATTATCGGTCATATCCACTATGGAATACCCCTTGTCAATGAATCGCTGAAGCAGCTTCTCTCTCTCCTCATCACCATCACTTAACTCGATACCGACAAAAATCTGTGCGCGTTTTGCATCACAATAGCGATAATTGAACTCTGTGATGCTGCGTTTTCCTATCAATTTACAAAAACGCAGAAAACTCCCAGGCTGTTCTGGGATCTGAACCGCGAACAGGGCTTCTCTGCGCTCACCAAACTCCGCACGCTCAGCCACGTGGCGTAGTCGATCGAAGTTGATGTTTGCACCACTATTGATGGCAACCAGGCGTTTACCTGTTATACCCTCGCGTTTTACATAGCGTTTTAACCCGGCAATCGACAACGCCCCAGCTGGCTCTGCGGTGGTGCGTGTATCATCAAATATATCCTTGATTGCAGCGCAAATTTCATCTGTATTAACCAGAATCACTTCATCCACCACCTGTTTTGCCAGGCGGTAGGTCTCTTTGCCCACCTGTTTTACTGCAACCCCATCCGCAAATATCCCCACCTGCTTGAGTGTTACGCGCCGCTTTGCCGCCAATGCATTGTGTAGCGATGGCGCATCCTCAGGTTCAACCCCCACAATCTTCACCTGGGGATAGACATATTTGATATAGGCGCCGATGCCTGCAATCAAACCACCTCCACCGACTGGTATGAATACCGCTTCGGGGGGTAACGGATGTTGTCTCAGCAACTCCATTGCGATCGTCCCCTGGCCGGCGATGACCTCCGCATCATCGAATGGATGTATGAAAGTCAGCCCCCCTTCCTGAGCGATCGTCTGTGCACGTGCATAAGCCGCATCATAGGAATCGCCGGCAAGGATAATCTTCGCCCCATAACTCTTTACAGACTGGACCTTGATCGGTGGTGTCGTCTTTGGCATCACAATCAAGGCCTGAATCTTCAGCTTTTGCGCTGCCAAGGCCACACCCTGGGCATGATTGCCGGCTGAAGCGGCAACCACACCCTGGCGTTTGATTGAATCCGGCAGGTTAACCATCTTATTGTAGGCGCCACGTATCTTGAACGAGAAAACAGGCTGCAGGTCCTCCCGCTTGAGAAACACCTCATTATCAAGCCGTAACGAAAGGCGATTGGCTCTATCCAGGGGTGTCTCCCTGGCTACATCATAGACACGGGCGCGAAGTATTTTTTCTATATAACGTTGTGGCATGGACTCATCCGATATCAGACCCTTGACGACAATTGTCGGGCGACACTCAATATCCTACTCGTAAACCTGACATTCTTCATAGGTATGGTTATTATTACTCACACTCAAAGAAAAAGCTTTGGTAACCTGCTAACCCCGTATAATTTGTGCCAATGTGTAGTTAATTTTCCAGATTTTGGGACCGCCATGGTGATAGTGACCATTGAACCTCGCAGTTTACCTCCCAAAATCCGCTTTTTTGGCTCTCTTATCTGAGCTATGAAAATAACCTTGTTCGGCTCCGTTATATTTCTACGGTCCGATGTAATGACCGCCGCAGGAGAATACAATGAATGCAGACGATCTTAAAAAACAGGCCGCTGAGGCCGCTATTGAATATGTCAAAGGCGGCATCATAGGAGTAGGCACGGGTTCAACCGTCAATCACTTTATCGACTTTCTGGCCGGCATCAAAGGTAAGATCGAAGGGACTGTCTCGAGTTCAGAAGCCTCCACCGAACGTTTGAAGGCTCACGCTATTCCCGTGTTAGACCTGAATGCCGCAGGAGAGCTTGATATCTACATCGACGGAGCAGACGAATCAGATCACTATCTCAACCTTATCAAGGGTGGCGGGGGTGCGCTGACCCGGGAAAAGATCATAGCGGGGGCAAGCAGAAAATTCGTGTGCATAGCGGATGCAAGCAAATTGGTCGACGTGTTGGGCACATTTCCACTCCCGGTGGAGGTCATACCCATGGCCCGCAGCCATGTTGCCAGGCAATTGGTAAAGTTGGGCGGTACCCCAATCTGGCGAGAAGATTTTATCACCGACAATGGCAACCTTATCCTGGATGTCCACAACCTGGAGATCATGAAGCCGAGAGAGATGGAGAATGCCATCAACGCCATAGCTGGCGTGGTCACAACCGGTATTTTTGCCATGCGCGGTGCCGACGTACTGATTTTGGGCACCGAACAGGGGGCCAAAACGGTATTACCAAAATAGCACTGGCGCAAAAATAGCCAAACGACTTATTCCAGGTTCGTCTTTACTGGTGGAAAGCGTTCGTCCAAGGCAACCGACGGCCCATCTGCGGTTACGATCCTGGCATGGTGCCGGCGCAACTCGCGAGGTGACTTGACGCCACAGGAGTGGGCGATGACCCCGACCTCATGCACCAGGTGACCGACATAGCTGGCCACCCGCTCGGCCTTCACCGCCGGAACCAATCCCTGTTGCAGTTTCGGATCATGGGTCGTGATACCGGTAGGGCAGGTATTCTTGTTGCATTGCAGGGCCTGGATACAACCCAATGCAAACATGAAGCCGCGTGCTGAGGTTACAAAGTCAGCGCCCACACAGAGTGCCCAGGCAATATCAGCCGGTGTAATCAGCTTGCCTGAGGCAATCACTTTAATGCGTCCTCTCAGACCATAGGCATTGAGTTTATCGACCAGAATATAGAGGCTTTCCCTCAGAGAGAGGCCCACTGCATCGATAAGCGGCATCGGTGCTGCACCTGTACCACCGTCACTGCCATCCAGGGTGATGAAATCGGGGGCATACTCAACACCGCTTTTCTCGATCTCCGTGAACAGTTCCTCCAGCCAATGGGGACCGCCGATCACAGTTTTAAAGCCCACGGGTTTTCCGGTCACATCCCTGACCCGCTTGATCATATCCAACAGGTCCTTGTTGCTGCGGATATCGATATGCCGGTTTGGGCTGATCGCATCCTCGCCAACCGCAATCCCTCTGATCTCTGCTATCTCCGGGGTCACTTTACCGCCGGGCAGAATACCGCCCTTACCCGGTTTGGCGCCCTGGCTCAGTTTGATCTCAAACATCTTGATCTGAGGATTACCCGCGACCTCGCGGAGTTTATCGTCACTCAGGTTTCCCGCCAGATCACGTACCCCATTCTTGGCTGTACCGATCTGAAATACGATATCCGCACCACCCTCGATGTGATGAGGAGAAACGCCACCTTCACCGGTATTGACCCAACACCCCGCCTTGTTCGCTCCCATGGAGAGTGCCAGCACGGCCGGTTTGGACAATGCCCCATAACTCATACCAGAGATATTGAACAATGAGTCGGTCATATAGGGAGTGCGGCAGCCTTCGCCGATGGTAATCGCACCAGGTGGCACCGCATCCTCTCCCAAGGTCGGGAACGGGCAGTTGACGAAAAGAATCGAGCCAGGACGACGAATATCCCGGGTTGAACCGAAGGCAACCGTATTCGGCAGATCTTTACAGGCCCTGTAGACCCAGGCCCGCTGGGCGCGATTGAAGGGCAACTCCTCCCGGTCCATGGCAAAGAAATATTGGCGAAAGAACTCCCCGAGGTGTTCAAAAAAATAGCGGAAGTGTCCGATTACAGGATAGTTGCGACGAATCGCCGTCTTGGTCTGTGTCACATCATAGATATAGGTGACAATCACTGCTACGAGCAGACCGGCCAATAGCAGCAGTAACACAATCGCAAACACCTCTAAGGCACCGTATAGAAAGCCCCCATTTGTAAGCGCTGCTTCGTTCATATCTACCCCCTGCATTTTCGCCAACCGTAGAACAGGTGTTACGGCGCAAGATGAGTCAGATGGAAACTACTAGCTACGGGGATCGGCCAGGGTCAGCGTACAACTTGCGAAACAATGATTGGCCCCGAAGTTTCACCATTGATAGCGGCGCTATCCCCTGGAACTTAATCCAGACTCTGGATGCATATTTTCATTTTCACCCCTAAAATACCGCCAATTACAGAAAAATGAGTTGTGGAACATGAAACTTAAAAAGTTAGGCCAGCAATTGATAGTGACCCTCACCCTACTCGCAGCAGCACATCCGGGCTGGGCGGAACAGGAGCAGGCTTCAGAAAAGGGAGTAAAACCCGAAACCAGCTCAGAGGAGACGGTTCCGGCAAACCTGAAATCGCCCCGTGCCACCATGGAGACCTTTCTCCATGCCATGAACGATATCAAGCGAGGCGCACCAAACAGGATCGAGGCGGCAATATCCACCCTCGATCTATCCGACATCAACCAATTGGTGAGAAAAGAGCGGGGACAGGACCTGGCCTGGATGCTGCTGGAGGTGCTCGATCGCACAAAAATCATCGATGTTAAAAAGATACCGAGCCGTGTCGAGGGATCGAGGTACCTGTTCAAGCGTTATATGAACGGAGAGATCGCCATTTCGCGCAGCGATTCCGGGCGCTGGCTTTTCGATCGCAATACCATCAACAGTCTGCCCGCCATCATGGATGAAGTGGCGAGCACTGAACGGGTCACCGGTGAAAAGGATGAGACCTCATATGTCCCCTGGCATATCCGCTTTCGGCAAAAGGTGCCTCTTTCACTGAAACAATCCACTTTTCTGTTGCAGAACTGGCAATGGATCGGTCTGCTACTCACCATCCTGGCTGGTGTTGTCATCGACAAGCTGGTTTCCCTGTTTCTAAAAACCAGCGTTCGTCGCTGGCAATACAGCACCCGTCACAACGAGTTTAGAGAGATCTCGGAAGATATCCTGCGCCCCCTCGGCCTGATGGCGATGGCAATCGTCTGGTGGGGCAGCCTCAACCTGATGGGGCTGCCGGAGAATGTCATGCTGGTGTTGTTGCTGGCGGTGAAGTTCCTGGCCAGCATCTCGGGGGTATGGGCCGCCTATCGTCTGGTCGACCTGGTCTCCGCCTATCTGCATAAACAGGCCCAGCTGTCGGATAACAAGCTGGACGATGCACTGGTGCCATTGATACCCCGCACCCTCAAGGTATTCGTCACGGTAATCGGTTTTGTATTCATCGCCGACAACCTGAATGTGGACATCTCCAGCCTGCTGGCAGGCCTTGGTCTGGGTGGCCTGGCATTTGCCTTGGCGGCGAAGGATATGGTGCAGAACCTGTTCGGCTCGGTAACAGTGCTGATGGACCGCACCTTTTCGGTCGGGGACTGGATCATTGTCGATGATGTGGAGGGAAGCGTTGAAAGAATCGGTTTTCGCAGTACCCGGGTCAGAACCTTCTACAACTCAGTGGTCACCGTACCCAACTCCAAGTTCATCACCGCCACGGTGGACAATATGGGTGAGCGTCGCTATCGCCGTCTGTCATGCAAATTATCACTCACATATGATACGCCACCGGACCGTATCGAGGCATTTTGCGAAGGGGTGAGGGAGCTGGTCAGACAACACCCCTACATGCGAAAGGATTACTATCATGCCTATCTGAATGAGTTTGCAGCTTCATCCCTCGATGTGCTGCTGTATGTCTTTTGGGAGACACCGGAATGGAATACCGAGTTGCGTGAGCGCCATCGTTTTATGCTCGACATCCTGCGCCTGGCGCAAAAACTGGGGGTTGAATTCGCCTTCCCGACCCAAACCCTATATATGAAAAAAGAGGATGAAGCAGCAGCCTCAGCAACGGAGATGGATCAACAACAGGCCTTTGAACTTGGCCAAACCCATGCCAGAACCATCGTGGCAGAGACCACCGGTAGCG
Source organism: gamma proteobacterium symbiont of Ctena orbiculata (assembly GCA_003094555.1). Classification (GTDB taxonomy): domain Bacteria; phylum Pseudomonadota; class Gammaproteobacteria; order Chromatiales; family Chromatiaceae; genus Thiodiazotropha. The sequence goes on along the minus strand of NATW01000088.1, from coordinate 2,657 downwards.
GCGTTAAACCACCACCTGTTGTGTTTCCACCCGTTTCGTGAACAATCCCACAAATCCATAGGGTGCGGCTTGCCGCACCCTAGTGTACCTCGTCATAGATCAATCAGCTCACCAACAGTCTATCCACCAGCTGGGTCAATCGATCCAGCGCACCTCGATTCTGCTCCACCAATTCCCTGCCCGCTTCACCCACGCGGCTACGTTCGCTGGCGTCACTGAGCCAGCGGCTTACCTGATCAGCCAGCGCTGCCACCGAGTCGACTTGGACCGCTGCCTGGTGATGAAGAAACAGCTCGCTGATCTCGTTGAAATTGAACATGTGGGGACCGAATACCACAGCCACGCCTTGCGCGGTTGCCTCCAGAATATTGTGTCCCCCGTGAGGCACGAGGCTACCACCAATGAAGGCGATATCGGATGCCCCCAGGAAGAGGGTCAATTCACCCATGGTGTCACCGAGAAAGACAGCGGTATCATCATCACAAGGCAGTTGCTGGGTTCGCTTCACAAGTTTAAAACCTGCCTCTTCAACCAATTGCCCCACCCGCTCGAACCGCTCCGGGTGGCGGGGCACCAATACCAACAATGCTTCGGGCAGGGCTTGCCGAATGCTTGCATGGGCTTGCAGGATCAGTTCATCTTCGCCCTCATGGGTACTCGCTGCGATCCATACCGGTCGTTGCCCTCCCCACTCCCGGCGCAACACATCAACGCGCTCCAACAGACTCCCGGGCAGGTGTACATCAAACTTGATACTGCCGGTTACCTCGATCTTTTCGGGTCTCGCACCCAGGGTATGGAAGCGCTCTGCATCCGCCTCGGCATGGGGAGCGATCATGGTAAGGTTACGCAGCGCATCCCGGGTCAATCCCGCAACCCGGTGATACCCCTTGGCAGAGCGTAATGAAAGCCTGGCATTCGCAAGCAGGGTTGGTACACCCTCCAGCTTGGCGTAGTAGATCAGATTGGGCCAAATCTCAGTCTCCACCAGGATCAGCAGCCGGGGCTGGAATGCGATTAAAAACCGCCTTACCACCCAGGGCAGATCGATTGGCGCATAGAGATGTGTCACATCACTGCCAAACAGCGCTTTGACCCGGTCGGCACCGGTGGGTGTGGTGGTGGTTATGAGCAGCGGCATATCGGAGTAACGATCGAGAAGACGCCCGACCAGTTGGGCAACCGCCTGCACCTCGCCCACCGAAACCGCATGTACCCAGATCCCACCCCGTTCGATAGGCGTTTCGAATATACCCAGCCGTTCCAGCCAGCGTTGTCTATAGGCAGGCGCCTTGAAACCACGCCAATAGAGCCGCAGAAAGTAGACTGGAACCAGTAGGGTCAAAATGAGTGTATAGATATAGCGCATCGAAATTCCGTCTCGACTCGCTTATTCCAGGGTCTCGAACTGATCGCTGAACTGATGTCGGCAGAGTTGATAATAGACACCCTTTCGATCGATCAATTGCTGATGCACACCCTCTTCAACCAGTTCACCATCCTGAATAACCAAAATCTTGTCCGCATGTTGAATGGTTGAGAGGCGATGGGCGATAACCAGGGTGGTTCTCTCCTGAGTCAAGGCCTGTAAGGCGGCCTGGACATGTCGCTCCGATTCGGTATCCAGTGCCGAAGTCGCCTCATCCAGCAGCAGGATAGGCGCATCCTTGATCAGCGCCCTGGCTATGGCCAGCCGCTGGCGCTGCCCACCCGACAGACGCACCCCATCCTCACCGATCAGGGTATCGAATCCATCGGGCAGGCGCTGAATGAACTCCAGGGCATGGGCACTTTTCGCCGCCTCAACTATCTGCTCCTGACTGACCTCGCCCACAGCCCCATAGGCGATATTCGCCGCCACGCTATCATCAAAGAGTACCGAGTCCTGCCCCACATAGGATATCTGTCTGCGCAGACTGATCAGACTCAACTCCTGAATATCGATAGCGTCAATCAGTATCCGCCCTCCCGTCGGGGTGTAAAAACGGGGAATCAGATTGGCAATGGTTGTCTTGCCTCCTCCAGAGTGACCTACCAGTGCCACCGTGGAACCCGGGGACATCTCGAAACTGATCGGTTTCAATGCATCCTTATCCATACTCGCATAACGAAACGAGACCGCTTCGAAGGACACCCTACCCTCAATATTGTCGATGCAACGCTTGCCGTTATCGGCTTCGGGCTGTTCATCCACCAGGCTGAATACACTCTCCGCCGCGGCTAACCCCTTTTGTAGGGGTTGATTGATACCGGTAAGTCTCTTTAAGGGTGAAAAGAGTAGACCGATAGCCACCATCAACGAGACGAAACCACCAACTGTCAGCTCTCCCACGGCTGTCTGGTGAGTACTGACATAGACCAAAGCCGCGATCATCGCTGCGCCGACAAACTCGACCAATGGCATATGCGCAGAACCGGCCACCTTGCTCTTCATGTTATAACGACGCACCCAGTTCGCACGTTCCATGAAACGCCGTTGCTCATAGGGCCGACCCTCGAAGATCTTGATCACCTTATGCCCTCGGATCGACTCCTCCAGGACCTGGGTCATCACTCCCATGGTCTGTTGCAAGGAACGGTTCACCCGGCGTAAACGAATCGCCAGGTAACGCACCGCGATAACAATAACCGGCATCGCCAAAAACACTGCCAGGGTC
>NATW01000087.1 GCA_003094555.1 gamma proteobacterium symbiont of Ctena orbiculata | reverse complement strand
GATAGCGGAAGGTGTTGAGTCAATCGAGCATGCCTCCGCACTGCTTACCTTAGGTTGTCGATTCGGTCAGGGTTATGGTATTGCTAAACCGATGCCGGCGGAGAATATTCCATCCTGGTTAAAACAGTGGAAAGAGGATCAGCTTTGGCGCGGCCTAAAGAACAGACTCTTGAAATGCGATCAGGTTGGTGTCGATGTGGCGATATCAAGCCACCGGAAATGGATGGATAATATATTAGGATTTATTTCTCAGGAAAACTCATTGGATCATAGCAAACTGGACAGTAAACACTGTACCTTCAGTTACTGGTTCAATGGGATAGGATTTGTTCAATATGGAAATATACCTGAATATAAAGATATCAATAGACTACATGAAGAGATCCATGCGCTGGGTTACAAATTAGTCAGTATTAAAAATAGTGGTAATATAGAAAAAACTCAGCAGGGTGTTAGTGATCTAATGGCAATGAGCAAGCGAATGATAAGTCTAATTGAGAACCTGGATGAAATTGAAGCAGAGGCATCTTCATTTAATTGATCCTCACTTGTCATGTCACCGAAGGTTCCAACTTGAACAATGAGAGACGATTTGGGGGTATAGCACGCCTCTATGGGCAACAGGCATTGCAACGGCTTTCTGATTCTCATGTTGCCGTGATAGGTGTAGGTGGCGTGGGGTCTTGGGCTGTTGAGGCCCTTGCGCGCAGTGGTATCGGTATGCTTACTCTGTATGATCTAGATCATATTGCGGAGTCGAATGTAAATCGTCAGCTACATGCTGTTGAAGGTAACTTTGGCAAAGCCAAGGTGGCAGCTCTGGCTGAACGGGTATTGACCATTAATCCACACTGCCAGGTCAATCCTGTAGAGCTCTTTATTGACCAAACCACATTCGGAATGCTGCTTGACGGTGAATTCGATTATGTGATCGATTGTGTCGATAATTTCAGAGTAAAAACAGCTTTGATCGCGTTCTGCCGAAGCAATAAGATCCCGGTCATTACAGTCGGCGGTGCTGGTGGCCAGACTGATCCAACCAGAATCCGCTTGGCGGACCTAAGCCGTAGTGAGCAGGATCCACTGCTTGCGAAATGTCGCAAACTGCTGCGCAAGGAGTATGGCTTCCCGAGTAACACCAAACGCAGATTCAATATTCCCTGTGTCTTCTCGTCTGAGCAGCAGTGCTATCCCGATGCCCAGGGTGATGTTTGTCTGGAACGACCGTCTGGCATTGAGAGTTCATTGAACTGCGGAGGATACGGCTCAGTGATGACGGTAACCGCGAGTTTCGGTTTGGTGGCGGTTTCCTATGTATTAAGGCGGATCTCCGAGGCAAGTAATACAGGCTAGGTGTAGGGCGACATTAACCACGTTTGGCGGGTAAAAACCGGAAATAATCACTGTTTTATGGCCAATGCAACGGTATAGGTTTTACCCTGTTTGAGCTTTTTGTAATTGCCAAAAACCTCATTAAGATTGCGTTTCATATATTGCCTTAATCCATTGATGGTCACGATATAGAGCTTTCCACCAGCTTTAAGACGGTGCATGGCATCATGCAGGATAAGGCATAGCATTTCCTTGCCCACCTTTGCTGGAATGTTGGACGCTACAATGTTGAACTGTAAGGCCGGATCGATATGCTCAAAACCGTTGCTGAGGATGGCTTTGGCATTCGTCAATTGATTGTGCTCGGCATTGGCATTACTGTATTTGATGGCCATAAAATCCTTGTCGACCATCAACGTCTCTCCTTTCGGTGCCTTACGTGCCATGTAGAGACCAATGGGACCATAACCGCAGCCCAGGTCGAGACAGTCGTCCGTGGGGGCAATCTGCATATATTCCACCAGTAGCCTGGTTCCCTCATCGATTTCGCGTGGGGAGAAGATACCCCAGGTGGAGTGAAATTGCAGACGCTCACCCGCCAGTTCGTCCGTAAAGATGATATCTTCACGCAGTCTGTTCAGTTTCTCTTTGCTCAACATGGTGGCGGAGTGTTACCCGAGACTATCTTCAAGTCAATCCCGGCAGGACAAAATCAGTCAACCAGGATATCCTGGATGAGTTTCAGCATCGGTTCCACATTCAAATAATCAATGGCGACCGGCCAATGACTTTTCTCATGTTGAAGTACCAGTGTAGGGAAGCTGCGCACCCCCATCCGCTGTACTTGTCCTATTTCGACCTCGAGTATCCGCTGTGTGGAATGGTGCTTTAGCAGTTGGGTAAACTGCTGTTTGTCCAGGCCAATCTTGGTTGCCAGCGCGATGAGAGTGGTGTCATCCGAGGGGTTTCTTGCCTGCAGGTAGTAGGCCTGCTGAATCGCGAGTATCATGGGCTGTTCTGTTTCAGGATCCATTGTTCTGGCAGCGATGACCGCGCGACAGGCGGGGTAGGTGGCTCTTCTGGGAGTGTTTCGTGTCCAGAAATCGAAATTAAATCGAGCAGTTGGTATTCTCTTCTCTATCTCCCGCCATGTGGCCTGTAAGCGGGTCTGCATTTCGTCAGGCATCGGTTGAGAGGTATCCGCGGCCAGTCCTCCCAACAGGTAACTGCTTGAGATGGTATTTGGTAGCCCTGCCATAAGTGCCTGGAGTACCGGGCGAAATCCCCAGCACCAACTGCACATTGGATCGTGGATATAGTAGAGATGAGGCATGCCGGTCTTATTTCGAGCGCTTATAGGATATGCTATAAGAGTATATCCGACTCGAGAATTATGATTGCCGATAGATTTTATGGTATGAGACAGTACACTGGCTGTAAGGCAGAATTCAGTTGAAATCCGCGCTCCTGGCAAAAATATCGTTCTGGTTGATAGTCATCGGCAGCATGGCATTACTGACACCTGAACCGGCCTGGCCGGAGTGGTTGGCGCGTATGTTGCTATCAGCCGGTGTCGCCCTCGGCGTTACCACAATCGGTGTCCTGATATGGCAGAGACATGGCGGCAACAGCGAAAAATGAGATTGTTTGACGATCAGGCCGATCCCTACCCATTAATCGCTTTCTAATATCTGTCGTTCAACCCCGTTGAGCAGTCCTATGATCTTGGCAGACAGGGGTTCGATCTCGTTGTAGAGCTTTTCTGCCCTATCCGTGTCGCCACTCTCCATATGGCTGATAATCTCTTTTATCAAGGCATGTAGCTGCTGATGAGGCTGTTCAATGGCATGGATCTCTGATATTTCGCTATACCGACTGAGTGCTTCAGAGTAGTACCATTTACCAAGGGCGCAATCATGGTGTGAGACAGCCTCCGCGTGGGTCAGGGATTGTTTACCATCGAGGAAGGAACGCACCCTGGCCTTCCATGCCAGATGGGCAGACTTTGCCGAGCTGAAATCGAAACTTGAATCACCGGAAAATTTAAATTGTTGTACAACGCCTTGTAGATCAGAGGCAAGATTTCCCAAGTCGTTGGCGGTTTCAGAGGTGTCTTTGGCGTTCTGGGATGTCTGTTTGCTGTTTTCACTGATATTGGTGATGTTTAGGTTTATCTCTTCAACCACCGAGCACTGCTCCTCTGCAGCTGTGGCGATTTGGGTATTCATTTCGTTGATGGTCTCGATCGCTTTGTTTATCTCGCTGAGGGAGTGAAGCGTCTCCGATGCCTGCAGCACCCTGTTATCCACGTTCTCTCTACCGGCGGCCATGACCGATACCGCTTGTTGCGTGCCGTTCTGCAACGCCTGGATCATGGTCTCAATCTCACCCGTGGATTGATGGGTGCGGTTGGCCAGTCCACGAACTTCATCGGCTACAACAGCAAAGCCGCGTCCCTGTTCACCTGCTCTTGCGGCTTCGATGGCAGCATTGAGGGCGAGTAGATTGGTCTGTTCAGCAATACTTTTGATCACATCCAGGACAGATCCTATACTCACGCTTTCCTGTTCCACTTGCAGTATCGTTTTCTCTGCAAGTTCCACTTCATCTGCCAATGCCTGAATTGCATCCGCAGTCTGCTTAACGATCGTGCAGCCGGATTGCGCCTCGGTGGAGGCTGCTTTGGTGGCTTCTTCCGCAACAGATGCATTTTTCGCTATATCCGAGATACAGTTCGCCATCTGGTTCATGGCTGTCGCCACCTGTTCTGTTTCATGTTCCTGTTTCTGGATACGCCGGCTGATGTGGCTGGTATTTTCTGATGTTTGGGCGACAGCGCTGATAACCGATTCAGTCGATTGTGCCGTCTGCTGTATCAGGATACGGATCTTGCCGACAAACTGATTGAAGCTTGCAGCGAGTAGTCCAAGTTCATCATTGCCTTTCTGATCAAGCTGTTTCATCAAGTCGCCATTGCCATTGGCTATGTCTTGCATGGTCCTGACCGCATCCAGAATCGGATGGTAGATGAGTCGTGTCGTCAACCAGCTTATGAACAGCCCGATTATCAGGCCAAGCAGCAAAAGACTGGATACAAGTGTAGTGGTTGAACTGGTATCCTCAATCAGACGTTGACTGGTTTGTGAAATCGTGGACTCATGGTGTGCCACAAGCTGACCAAGCTGTTGATCGATTATTGTCAGCAGGGGAGTTATCTGGCTGCGTACCAGCCATGCATCACTGCGCCACTTATCACTGCCGTGAATCTCTAGAAGCTCTTTATAGTGGTTATCAAATTGGGCCAGATTAGCCGTGAATTGTTCGATGGAATCATATTGATCCAGGGTCAGCAGATCACTTAACCCATTCAGCTTGTCAACGAGTTTTTTTGTTCTTCCAAGGTAAAGGTTCAGGTCGTTTATATTTGATTCATTGCGAAACGCGAGATAGCCCCGGATACCATTCATGATATTGCTCCAGGCATACCTCAACTCGGTAAGATCATTCAAAATCTGTTTTCGTTCTTCGTCCGCGGGTTCCTCCATTTCAGATATAATCATCTGAGATGTGAGTTGCATCTGATTACGGCTGATAGGATTAATATGCTCATTCGCGTAGGCTATGCCAGGGAAGTTACCCTCATATGTCGCTGTCTGGCTGAGTAAAGCCTCAGCAGTCTGGTCGAACTGCTTTACTTCATCGTTCAGCAGCACGAGCAGTTGAGATGCGACGTTATCCTTCGCCTCTACACTTTTTGTTATAAGTGATTGAAGAATGTAATGAGTCTGCTCCTTTTGAGTTGAAAAATCCTTTAAATGAGTATCTTCCTTTGTCAGGAGATAGAATCCCAGAGACTCTACAGACTGTTTTAAACTACTCGCGAGGTCTTTAGTCAAGATCAACCTTGGCTGGCTTTTAAGCACCACACCATTCACACTCTGTTCAACATTACTCAAGCTGATGAGGGTGAAAATAGACGAGACACTAAGCACGCAGAGGATGAGCCCGAAGCCAAACCACTGCTTTGTGCGGATCGATAGATTGTGCAGAATTGACATGATCTTTTCCCTGATATGGACCATCCCTACTTCAAATCCATATGCTGTTTTTTAATATGTATAGCGCTGTGAAACATTGTTCACGTGCTAGCTGTGTAATTATTACAGTGAACCAGGGGTTAAATATGATGCTCCAATATCAAACCCATATACTCCTTGGTTGCAGGATATATCGTCTTCGAAATTTAAAACTTTAGAGTGTGGCAGGCCGAGTCGGCTTGAAAAAAAATACCTTGTGAATAATGAAATATACTTCAATATCATAAGGCTAATGATATTTTATAAGGATATTATTATGTCGATAGGAGGAACGGCGTTCCGCAAAATGCCGGGTCCGTCTATCGTGCTGCTGACACTGACTGGGTAATACACAACATCATGAGACTTTTAAAAAGATCGGATTTTCTCTATCTCGTACCAGCACTGATCTTGTTATTGGTTTCAGCTGGCGGGCTTGCGAGAGGTGGATGGCTTGAGACAATGGAGACTGTCCATGTTGCACCTGCATTGAATCTTGAGGATCTGGACGGGGTAAGCTATCGAATAAGTGATCTCAAAGGCAAAACGGTTTTAGTCAACTTTTGGACAACCTGGTGCCCACCCTGCATTGAAGAGATGCCGTCGTTGATAAGACTGGCAGCGGAGATGAGCCAGGAGGAATTTGTCATCCTCGCTGTCAATGTAGAGGAAAACAAGCGTCGTGTCAGTAACATAGCAACACGCTTGAATGTTACTTTCCCCGTCCTACTTGATCCAAAAAGAGAGGCGGGCAATGCATGGAAGGTTAAGGTCTTTCCCAGCAGTTTTCTGGTGGATGCCCAGGGGCGCTTGCGCCATAAGGCAATTGGTCCGGTTGAGTGGGATAGTGATGAGATCACTTCGATTGTTAACCAATTGATACAGGAGTAGGGTGCGTTTGGCAGCCTCCTATGTTGTGCTGAATAGCTTTGGGATCACTCGCATCGAAAATGAGGGTTGAGGATGTGAAGTGAAATATCGTGTCGATTTCTCAATAAAAAAAGAATATGAACTGGATCACATATTAATACCTACCTGGGAATAAATTTCCCAATCATCACTTCATCTTAAGTCACTCTTAATCTTGCTTTGCTACTTTTTGGGATAACCTGCCCAAATTAATAAATGCCGTCTCTGTGATGTCGGACAAAAAGTGCATAAAAACAATTAGATGGAATTAACACACGAGTCAGTGGCAGCTATTGGTCGGGGGATCATTGCAAGCAGTATGCAATAACAACAACACCACAAGACCGCCAGGATTGACACCCTGCGAGTACTTGAAACCATACAGGCAAGTGGAGGAGTTTGGTTATGAAGTGCAATCAATTACTATCCAATAAAACTTATCGCTTCGTAACATACGCGATTTCATTCATCCTCATGTCGGTTGTAGCCATGGGTAATACCTGGGCGAGTGATGGTGATGAGGAGGAGGACCGCTACGAAAAAGAAGAAAGGAGTAGTGAAAGCAGTAAGGAAGAGGACAGTAGCAGTTCTAAAGATGAGAATGGTTCCGAAGAGGGTAATTCCGAAGGTGGTGGTGGCAACGGCCTGGCGCTGCGTCCTAAGAATACCTTCAACATCATGATGAATTATGAACTTGGTATGCACTGTACCGGTTTCGAGTTCGCCTATTGTTGTGTGCTGCCTCCTTATAACTCGATCCTGGCCCAGGTTGTGAAGACGCAGCAGAGTGATGAGGGCCAGACAGCCTTTGCGCGACTCCTGGAGGGGGACCCCGCTGAAGGTCTCGATGCCCTGGGACGCCAGACTGTACTGCGGGATCCCGATCTCGATGCAAACGGGGATTTCCAGAAATATGTCCTCGAGTATTGGCATGAAGCACAACCACGGGAAACTCGTCCCAACGTCGTACCCCAGACTTCGACACTGATCAGCGCCACCGAGGGTAATTCACTGCTGATGTGGAACACCCTCGCCGATTCCGCGGCGGTCAATCCGGACGGTTCGTTGGTGCTCTCGGGTCAAGACGGCAACCCGACCTGGAACGGTGTCAGCGGCGCCATGCTGGGTGACGGCGATTTCAATGATCCCACCGACGACTACTGGAATGCGGTCTGGAATCACCTCTATATCTACGCCGACCTGGAAGGCTCCAATCCCACCGGTTCGACGGCTGAGTCGGATAAGATCCGGCTTGGCGTAACCGGCCACATCGAGTATCCGGACGATTGCGGTGCCGGTCTGCACCCGATGGGACCGGTCTCCCACCCGGATGGCGTACCGACCAATCCCGCTGTACTTAATGATTGCGGCGGCGCTTCCAACGGTAATGTACTGACCTTCTCCGGCGAGCACGGCACCGTTGTCTATACCCAGATGAAGGTGTTGGAGAACCTGCCGATCACCCTCACCTCGCCACGGATCTGGGAGGCCCTGGGGCTTCCCCTGACCCCGTTCGAGGACTCCATCAATTTCTTTGCCGATCCGGGCGCGATGTTCGAAGATTCGGTACGTCCTTTCGTGGCGATGAAGGCCAGGTTGCGTCACTACGATGAGAATGCCTATGGCGGTATGGGTGATCCGGTGCTGCAGAATGGCACGCCGGTGGAGGGATTCGGCACCGCGCCCATCGATATCCCCAACTGCGAACGTTGCCACTCAGAGGTGGATACCACCAATTCACCCCATAAGAGCGGTGATGAGATCTGGTCCAAGGTTCAGCAGGAATATAACTTCTGGATGAGTTATTACAACATAGGGCCAGGCGACTCGGATTGGTATCCGCGCCTCAAGAGTGCCGCCATCAGTATTCTCGGTCTGCATGACAAGAACCAGGGTACTGGATTCCTGGACAACTACCCGGCCTGCGGCACACCGGCGGAGTGCGATGCACTGGCCGCCGATCTGTCGGCGGAGAACAATCGTCCCGTATTCGCCCAGAGCACCCGTATCGGGAATACCACCGTGCTCTGCCAGCGTTGCCATGCGGACAATGTCATTGCGGTGGTCAAATCGGCATCGTTCACCGATGATGATGGGAGCAGCAAGGTGATTCTGCCCATGTCCGAGGCGATTCATCAGACCCATCGCGGTGTCGGCGAGGGTGGCCCCATCGCCTTCAGCGACAGTCTCGGCCGCTTCGGCGGTTGCCAGGGCTGTCATCCCGCTCACCGTTCCAATGGCGACATGGCCGGTTATCCTATTACCGAAAGTGGCGACAACTTCTATGCCAGTACGGATAACCGTCTGGGCGCGGGCGGCTGTTTCGTCGGCCGTGACGTTCACTCCAATCCATTCAAGGATATCGATGGTGCGGGAACCCCTGAACACTTGACCGCCATTGGAGAATGGTTGCGGGATAATGTCTCCCGTAATCAGGCGGGTCTTGCGGGCAGCGATCGCGACGACCGGGGTATCTGGTGCACCAACTGCCACAACCAGTTGAGCCAGGAGATCTGGAAGAAAGAGAACATGGAGAGCCTGATAGATGGCATACCCGGTCCAGGGGCGAGCAACATACGCGCCCTGGCCTCCTTGGATGATATTGCCGCTGCAGTTGGGGTAGATACACAGCAGGCCCTGGACTGGCTCGATCCTCGGGATCCCAATGTGTTCCCTGAGGACGGTGCAATTCGTACTTCGGAAGAGACAATGGCCATCTGGCGCCGTGATCCGGGTCTCTGCGCCTACCTGGGCGGCAGTACCGATCCGGCCATCGACGCCAAGTTGGCCACCATTGAGGTGGCTGGTGACGCCAGCGCATGTACCACAGGTGCAGCGGCACCAGGTCCCGATTGTGATGGTGATGGTAATGCGGATTTCCAGATCTGCGGCAGCTTCGATGGGGATGGGGACTTCAGTGTCAGCATCCTGGACTTCTGTACCACCGACGACTGTGTGACCGCTGCCCAGCAGACCCTGAGCGGATCGATGGCGGCCCCGGTACCCTTCTCGGCGGCAACCGATGGACGCGACCACTGGCTGGCTGCCGGCGAACCCCATTGCGCCGATTGTCACACCGCGCCCTATGTGGAGCCGAGTGGCCATCAACCGGGTAATGACCATCCACCCTTCAACTATCCGCGCAAGGCTGGACTGATGCGATACTCCCGCGGTCATCGGGACATCACCTGTCAGGGTTGTCATGAGTCGATCCATGGCCTCTATCCGGTCGCTCCCCATCTTGAGCAGGGACCGGGTGTGGACGGTGTGGATGCCACCACCTATGCCCAGGCGGCCTATCTCAACAGCGATGACAGCCACGGTCCGCTGAAGTGTGGTTCATGTCATATGTACGACACCCTGGCCGACAATGTGGATGCCCAGATTCCTGTACGGGTCTGTGAGCCGGGTGAAGATGGTGGTGAGTGCGATAATGGCGAGGGTATGCATTTCGACGGCAGATCGATCGCCAGCGACTTCGATGCGGCGGTCAGTTGGGCCCATACCTTTACCGATAATCACGATCCCCGTGAAGACTTCTGTGTCAACTGTCATGAGAACGAAAACGACGAAGTCAGTGCCTCAGAAGGCGAGTGGCTGGAACATGCCATGAAGGGTCGGGTATCGCGCAAGACCATGGATCAGGTGGAGGAACTTATTTCGGGTGAGGTATTCGGTACCACGGATCCACGCAACACCGTCTGTCAGGGTTGCCATGATGATGAATGGCAAGAGGTGGCCTGTAACGGTGAGGATGGTCTGGAGTGGAAGCTCCACCTCTCAGAAGGCCGGGTGTCGGAAAGCGTTTGGGAGCATGTCTCCCAGGATCGTACCGGCTCCACCTGCGGTTGGTAGCAGGCGGAAAGGTCAGCTGTCATATTGGCGGATGGCAGTTGCATCTGGGAGGGGGGATCTCGGTCTCCCCTCCCAATCGCTTCGCGGTCGTCAGCCATTTTTAGGGTGAGTAGCATCATTCAACGATTATAAATATCCAAAGACCTGTCCTATCGCCGATGTAGCAAACAGTTGGCTGGAACAGGTCATTCGGAGGCAAAATGAGAATTCCTGTAACATTGATGGCCGCTTGTCTTCTGGCCACTTCAGCATGGGGCGACACGGCTGCTGAGCCGGCACAATCCGATGTCAATGTCCTGGCCCGGGTTGGCGATCGGATCGTCACCTTCTCCCAGCTGAACACCCAATTGAATAGCACTGCCGTGGTGGGTCTATCCACGCCGGCCCTGGGTACGCCCGAAAGGCGTACCGTCATGTTGACTCTGCTGGACAAGGCGATCAGCGTCAATCTGCTCTATCTGGATGGTGTCGGCAAGGGCCTGCAGGAGGATCCGGTATTCAAGCGCGAGCTGCAGACCTACGCCGATGGCATGTTGGCGGGACTCTATCGCAGACACTATTTGAAGGCGGCCCAGGATATCAGTGAGCAAGAGATCGATGGCTATGTAAAAAAGCACTTCGCCAAGGATATTGAGGTGGACGATACCTTGCGCCCCCTGATCGAGGCAAAGGTAAAAAAGGCAAAATATATCACCCGCAAACAGGGCTTGCGCAAACATCTGCATGCCGGAATGGACGTGAAGATACACACCCGTCATCTCGATATCGAAGAGGACAGTCTACGTAGTGATGATCAGGTGATCGCTGAATTCGACGGCATTGCAATGACCTGGGGCGAGAGCAAAAAGTACCTTGCCACATTGAATAACGCCATCAACATCGAGCGACGCCTGGAGACCCTGAACGGTCTGATAGACAACTATCTGCTGGCGAAAAAGGGGCGTCAAGCGGGGTTGGATCAGGGCCCTGACTTTAAAGCCGCCCTGGCCGAATTCAGCCTCACACGCCTGGTAAATCTACATCGCAAGGCGTTGGCGCAAGGCATGGAGCCGACCGAGCAGGAGGTACGGGACTATTTTGAAAAGCATAAAAAAGGTATCACCTTCAATGAACACCGCAAGTTGCAGATGGTGGTGGTGAAGGATGAGCAGACGGCACTGGAGATCATGGAAAAACTGGAAAAGGGAGAGCTTACCCTCTACCAGGCGGCGCGCGACCACTCCATCGATCCCCGGGCAAAACAGACCCTGGGCGACTTCGGCTGGGTAGAGGAGGGCAGCGGTTTTCCAGCCTTGGACGAGGAGGCATTCGCCCTTGAGATCGGTGAACTGGGAGGCCCGGTGGAGACCCCGGCCGGTTGGCATATTCTACGTATAACCGACCAAAGGGCGTCGAAATATACCGATATCGAAGATCCCGATACCCAGCAACAGACCCGTCGGCTGTTGCTCAAGGAGCGCCTCAACGACTATGTGGTTGGACTGCGCAAACAGGATTATCCAGTGGTGGTCTATGAGGAGAACCTGAATCGATTGATGCAGGAGGAGGCGCAGTGGATCGCCGCCAAGAGCAGGGAGATGGAGCAAAATCCTGAGCGCGCCCGCATCATCCTCGAGGAGATGAAGGCACTTGTCGAATAGGCCGCTGGTGAACGCGAATAAACGCAAACTCGGTGTTTTTAATCGTCTATGGTGCGGCTTGCGCTGTAGCTGAGTATACGCGGCCAGCGTTCGTAGGCGGCATCCTCCATCTCCGGGGTGATGGTGACCACATAGACGCGTCGCTCCTGTTCCCAGCGGGCCACCAGGCCCTGGATCCATTTCCCCGGGGTGACATCGAACCGGCGGCAGACACATTTCCTGGCCACTGTTATCCATTGAAAGCGGCTGTTTTATCTTTGAAAATATATCAAAAATGATATATTCTGAGAAGATGAAGCAATTGCTATGGATTGGTACTAGTTACAAGGTAGTTGGCAATTGGCCGAAAGCCGTAAAACAGGCTGCCGGTTATCAACTGCATCTTCTTCAGCAAGGCTTCGAGCCTGATGATTGGAAGCCGATGAAAATCATTGGCTCGGGTGTCCGGGAAGTTCGCTTGCACACCGAGGGTGAATACAGGGTGCTTTACATAGCCAAGTTCGAAGAAGGTGTTTATGTTTTGCATGCTTTTGAGAAAAAGACTCAAAAGACATCGAATGCTGACATTCAAATGGCAAAGGATAGATTCCGTGAGTTGATGCGAGCGAGGAAGTCATGAGCATTGAACACGTTACCCCGGCAGGGGCAAACATATTCGAAGAACTGGGATTGGAGGATAGCGAAAACCTCAGACTGCGGGCACAACTCATGCTTGAGGTTCGTCGCTATATCGAGGAAAAGGGTCTCTACCAAAGAGAAGCTGCCGAACTGATGGATACGACTCAGCCACGCATCAGTGATGTCATGAAGGGACGTATCGATAAATGTTCCATCGATAGACTGGTACAGATGCTCGCAAAAGTTGGATGTCACGTGAAAATAACCGTGGAGTCCGAGGCGGCATGAACGTGGAGGCGTCTCGCAAAGCTTCTGTTGCCATATCTATTTGCGTTCAATCCCGTTGAGCAAGGTTGATAGCCGGCTTTTAAATCATCAATGGTCGGTTGCAATGTGCCTAGTGCTGACTAGCGGAGGGTCACAGATCCCGGCCTCGAGGCCCGGCCAGGTGTAACCCCGCTGCGGGGGTTACAGAATGGCGCGCCGGCGCCGCGCCTGGTGTAACCCCTTCGAGCTACTCCTCCAGGGCCTCGCGCAGCAGGATATGAATCAGATTGACCGTTTTCGCAACATGCCCCTTGGCCTATCTATTTGCAACCATCAGCGGCAAGTCTTCACCTATGATCACCCCCGGTAGCTGAGTATGCGCGGCCAGCGTTCGTAGGCGGCATCCTCCATCTCCGGGGTGATGGTGACCACGTAGATGCGCCGCTCCTGTTCCCAGCGGGCCACCAGGCCCTGGATCCATTTCCCCGGGGTGACATCGAACCAGTGGCTGGCGCCCTCCATGTCCACCTCCATGAACTGGCTGACCAGCAGCTTTACCGGAATCGGCCGCCAGCGGTCCCAGCGTCCGCTATAGATGGCGTCGAGCCTGGCCCAGCCCCCCAGCGGCAGTTTCCCAAGCTGATGTTTGCGCCGCCCCCAGGGCAGCAGTTCGGCGCCACCCTGCCTGTTTCTCACCGGTAGGCAGGCCCCAGGGGTGGGGAACTTGGTACGGAACTCCTGGCCGTTGAGGGTGTAGTGGACGGCGGTGCACATGGCTTAGCGTGCCAAGGAGTTTTGAGTTTTTAGTTTTGAGTTTTTAGTTTTGGTGTTCGCTGGGCTCACGGTTTTTTTTCTTCTCCTTTGGGGAGAGGGGTAGGGTGAGGGGACCAAAGCGTTGTGAGCGCAGCGAGCGTCACCGCTTAAAACTAAAAACTCATAACTCATAACTCACAACTCATCAGTATCGTTTCCCTATGCCCAAACGGCTTCCACGCCGGGGCGATGACATTCGGCATTTTCGAGCGGTTCAGCAGGCGCACGGGGGCCAGGGCGAATTCACCGTAGCGCTGGTTGATATGGTCCATGGCCTGGTTGAGGCGGTCCTGGCGCTGATGGTTCGGCTGCAGGAAGTCGAACTGGTAGTCGGCGTACCTGGGATCCAGGGCGGTGATCTGCACCTGGTGGCAGCCCTGGCCGGCCCAGTGGTGGTCGAGGAAGTCCTGACACATGGCGACGATCTCCGGGCCGTGGTCGGTGGGCGGGTTGCAACGGTATTTGCGGGCCAGATAGCCCGCGTCGATACGCACCCCGATGTAGAAGTGGCTGGCGCGGAAATGGTGCAGGCGCAGCCGGGTGGCCACCTTTTCCGCCATATGCAGGAGGAAGGTTTCGATCACCTCCCGCCGGCGGGTGTCGGGGGGCATGACCTTGCCATGGCCGATGGATTTCGGCGCATCGACCTCACTGTGCACCGGGTCGGGATCGAGTCCCTGGGTCATCAGCCAGATACGCCGCCCCGGGTTGCCGAAACGGCGTCCGATCTCGCCGATGGGCAGGCGGCACATGTCGCCACAGGTATAGACGCCCCGTTCCGCCAGGTAGCGGCCGATGCCCTTGGCGATACCGCACAACTCGGTGACCGGCACCTTGGCGAGGGTCTGCTGCGCGGTACCGGGGGGGATAATGGTCAGGCCGTCGGGTTTGTTGAGTTTGGCGGCGTACTTGGCGCTGGTCTTGTCGCCGCTGACCCCCACCGAGCAGAGCACCCCCCCGGAGGCCTCCAGCACCGTCTGCTTGACCTGCCGGGCGATCCGTTGCGGGGTACCGAGCAGGCGTTGGCAATGGGTGATGTCGAGGAAGGCCTCGTCCACGGAGAAGATCTCCATGTCCGGGGTGATGCTGGAGAGTGCCTCCATGATGCGGGTGGAGACCTGGGCATAGCGTTCCGGATGGGCCGGCACCTGGACAAACCCGGGACAGATCCGCTGGGCCTCTTTCAGACGCATGCCGGTATGCACGCCATAGGCGCGGGCCTCATAGGAACAGGTGATGATGCAGGTCCCCTGGGCGCCATTGGTGATACCGATGGGGCGTCCCTGCAGCTCCGGGTGGTCGATCTGCTCCACGCTGCAGAAGAAGGCGTTCATGTCCACCAGGATCATGGCGCGGGACCAGTGGGTGTGGGGGAGGGTGTCGTCGATATACATGATTGCTCAAGAGTTTTGAGTTTTTAGTTATGAGTTTTGAGTTGATGAGTGTGCTACGCACACGTTTTTTATCCAACGTGAGCGAAGCGAACACCGCAACTCAAAACTAAAAACTCATAACTCAAAACTTCCCATTCACTTGTAGCGTCTCAGCTGACACACCAACACCCCCTGGATCCTCACCCGCTTTGCCGCATAGATCATGGGGGGGATGCCGGGGTTCTCGGCGATCAGCTTGATACGGCCGCTCTTGAGACGTCTGAGGCGCTTCAGAGTGGCCTCCTCGTCGTCGATCAGGGCCACCACGATGGCGCCGTCGTCGGCGGTGTCGCAGCGTTCGATCACCGCCAGGTCGCCATCGAGGATGCCGGCGTCGATCATGGAGTCCCCCTTCACCTGCAGGGCGTAGCGGTTGGGGCCGAACAGGTCGTTCAGCTCGAGGCGGTCCTGACCGGCGATGGCCTCGATGGGCTGGCCCGCTGCGATGCGGCCCAGCAGGGGCAGGCTGGTTTTCGACAGCGCCTCCTCGTCCACCAGCTCGATGCCGCGCTTACGCCCGGTGATCAGGCGTATCGCGCCCGCCTCGGCCAGGGCCTGTACGTGGCGATGGGCGGTGCCTTTGGAAGTGATACCTATGCCTTCGGCAATCTCAATCAGCGAGGGGGCGTATCCCCGCCTCTTCAGGTAGCGGCGGATGAAGCTCAGGGTGCGGTCCTGGGTAGGGGTTAGCATATTGAGTTCTCCAAATGTTCTTCATGGTGACATAGATTGTAGAACATTAGGAGAACTGTTGATAGGGGGGGATTGTGAATTGAAAATTCAAAATTAAACTAAAGTGTTTTGTAATTGGTCGAGAAATTCTCTATATTCGCATGATAAATAAAAGATATTTTGGGGATAGCCATGCCTAACCGGGTGCTGCAGCGTCTTTCTCTTGTTCTCGCTATCGTGATGTTGAGTGTGTGGGGAGTGATCCTGATCGTCGATCCCCACCTGATTGCGGGTTATTTCAGTGTTGAGCCGGTCAATCAGGCCTTCGCGGGCATGATGGGGGCCGCCCTGCTGGGATTGGCCTTCATTTCACTGGCCGGCGTTACCCGTTGGTTGGAAACACCACGGGCGCTGGGCGTCGCCATGGCCATATTGGTGGTGGAGACCGCCTACCTGATGCTGGGTTCCGGTGACATGCTGGTGACCCTGCCCACCACTATCAGTCTGGTAACCGCTGCCGCTGTGGCCTTCTTTCTGCTTGTCTAAAAGCTATATCTGCCAACTTTTTGTATTAAAATCAATAACAAACATTACCCAGCTTGGTAGCTGTCAAGTCCTGGCGCGGGCATTGAGGAATGGAATTCGTTAAATGCGTCTAAAATCGAAACAATAAACTTCTGGTATTGGGTGAAATTGGTATATAATTCCCAATTATAGAGTCCAGCTAGACCGATCAATCAGCTATTGAGTCTGATCTATAGTGAATGAGACTCAGCAGAAACGGAGCAGCGCAAACAGGAGAATAACCGACTGAGGCGAGGTGGGCGTAGCAGCGCTTACACCTGAATGGCCAGGCATACAAAATTGTTGCGTGGGGGATCTATGACAAGTGGAATAAATTTGCTGCTTGTAGAAGACGATGAAATGCTAGGTGATGGTATCCAGACCGTACTCGAACGGCGTGGATTAGCCATTGACTGGGTGCGCGACGGTCTCAGTGCCATGCAGTCCTTGAAGAGTGTCCGCTATGATGTTCTGCTGTTGGATCTGAACATTCCGTGGCTCTCCGGCTTGGAGGTCTTGGCGCGTCTGCGAGCGGAGGGAAATCAGATACCCGTGCTTGTGTTGACGGCACGTTCAGAGGTTGTCGACCGCGTCCAGGCACTGGACGGCGGTGCTGATGACTATGTGGTCAAACCATTCGATATCGAGGAGTTGTGTGCACGTATTCGCGCGCTGCACCGTCGCCACAGCGGTCTGGAAGAAGAGATTCTGCGTCACGGTGATTTGGTGCTGGATCCTTCGGCCCATACGGTAACCATTCAAAATGATGAAGTGTCACTATCGGTGAAGGAGTTCGATATTCTCCAGAGTCTGATGGAAAACATGGGACGGGTCATGTCGCGCAGGAAGCTGAGCGAAAAGGTCTACTGTCTGGATGACGATGTTGAAAGCAATGCCATCGAGGTCCATATCCATCATCTACGAAAAAAATTGGGAGAACACCCGATACGCACCGTGAGGGGAGTGGGGTACGTCATAGAAAAACCCATGGGTGGATCAGCAAGACGCTAGTTTATCGTAGAATTTCAGAAAGCTTCGTGTTCCTGTCCATAAGCGACTTGGTTAACATCAGGTCTCTGGTCTGATAGCCATTCCTGATTCGATATCTCAGCAATGTATCTTACTGTGTTGAGCATGGATGAATCGAAAACTCGATTTTTCCTTGTTTTCAGTTCCTGCCATGTGCTGATTGTTATGTTGCAGATGGTGATTGGAAGCGGTTTCAGGCTCATTTTTGAATTAGCAGGTAGCGAACCGGCTGGGTAGGAATAGATGGATTCAGTGTCCTGAAGTATCACCGTGCAAAGGAGTTATAGATGATCGTGCGTTCCCTAAGCATGCGCCTGCTGCTGATGTTACTGATTTCGACATTGCTGTTATGGGGCACGATCCTCTATTTCACCTGGTGGCGAACCAGCAGTGAAATCAACCAGGTCTACAATGCCGAATTGGCATTGGTAGGCCAGTTGTTGGCGGTTGCAACCGAGCACGAATCGGAAGAGTTCGACCTGGATGAGTATCAAACCGACTTAAATGAATCCAAATATACATTTCCTTTGCTGTTTCAGGTTTGGTCCCATGAAGACAGGTTGATGATACGCGGCCCTGAAGCACCTGATTTCCCGTTGTCCAGTTCTATTCTTGATGGTTACACAGACAGCGATATAAATGGTCAGATGTGGCGTGTCTATACCATGAACCTGACAAATCATGATTTCCGGGTACAGGTTGCCCGCAGCCATCTGACAAGCCATCAATTGGCACGTGATTTCGTTGTGGATGTCATCAGGCCGCTATTGATCGCCCTACCTTTGTCGGGAATTCTCTGGCTTATCGTGCATCAGGGTTTGCAACCGTTGCGGGAGGTGACACGTCTGATCAGAGAACGCGATTATGCTCATCTCAATCCCATTCAGCCAAGTCATGTACCCAAAGAGTTTGCTGGAGTGGTGGATGAGCTGAATAGACTATTGGCAAGATTGAAACAATCCATCGATCGTAATAGCCGCTTTACAGCGGATGTGGCGCATGAGTTACGCACACCGATCGCGGGTATGCTCGTACAGCTTCAGTCGGGCACAAACGGATCTGAGGAGGAAAAGGGCAGCTCGGGTTTCTCACAGGTCAAGAAAGGATTGAATCGTCTCAACCATGTGATAAATCAATTACTGGTGCTGGCCTCCATCGAACCGGAAAAGATTCGTCATGGTTTTAACGAACTGGATCTTGAGGCATTGGCGCAGGAGACCCTGGCGGACATTTCACCGCAGGCATTGAGTAAAGATATCGAAATGGCACTGGAGTGCAGTGAATCGGTCACCATGCAAGGTAATCGGGAGTTGATTGGAATATTACTCAACAATCTTGTCAGCAACGCCATCAAATTCACTCCCAACAAGAGTAGTGTCACGATCAAAATTGACCGGGTAGGGGACGGTGTGCTCCTGATTGTGGAAGATCAGGGACAGGGCATTCCGGATGATAAGAAAAAATGGGTGTTCGAACGCCTCAATCGTCTGCCCGGTGAGACCGAAGCGGGCGCAGGATTAGGCCTGTCCATCGTCAAGGAGATCTGCGAGATCCATCAAGGATCCATCACCCTCAGCAATCCTGAACAGGGT
This sequence comes from gamma proteobacterium symbiont of Ctena orbiculata, assembly GCA_003094555.1. GTDB lineage: Bacteria > Pseudomonadota > Gammaproteobacteria > Chromatiales > Chromatiaceae > Thiodiazotropha. Next base: position 15,274 of record NATW01000087.1, on the reverse strand, counting down.
AGTGGCTTAATTGTGAATTTGTTCTTTCCTTGTTTAAGAAGATCTTAATTATCGCCTGCTAATTTACATACTATAAGACGATTTCTCTGATTTTTATAGACAAAAAACGGCCAGGATCGGAGAGAAATTATCAAATTGATAATCGTTAGATTCGCACATGGCGGGAACTTTAACAAACCCTGAACGGGCAATATAACGGCTTGCATATTACGAATAATCATAGACGATTGGTCGATTTACCCTTGCCCGCGTGTCCTCCCCACATGCGGGTTTTTTTTATCTGAATTTGCGACCTGGCGCAGGGAAATTATCTGAATGAGAAGCACATCCAGCCTGCCTTAAGCAAACCTTAATATAATCTTGCTAATTTGATCTCGATAGCCACCAGTCCGCAATGGAAAGTAGGGAAAACACCTACAGCTACAGTCTGGTATTAGCCATATTCACAGCTATACCTGGGGAGATCTCTTCAATGGGTACCAGTACAAAACGACCATCCAGCAGAGCTTTGCATCTGCTGCTTTGCACTGCTTTGATTTTCGGCTTTTCAAGCACTCTTCTTGCCGCAAAGCGACCCTCCGTTTTCGATATCGATCGGGCAAAATGGGATTCCAGGAAAGATCGGCTTGAAGTTAAGGGAGGAGGTGCCACAAACCAGGATGTGACCATATTGAACGCAGCGACTGGGGAGGTACTTGGTACAGTCGCCTCAGGTCGTGATTGGCGATTCAAGCTAACGATCACCGATGATGCTCAGGTTCCCTGTCGGGTATCAGCTGTTCGCACATCGGACGGAACGACAGTTGAGAAGGATGTTAGCCGAGCGCCAAGCAACTGCGATGACGGATCTGGTGACACCCCAAATGAGCCGCCCACAGCGCAAGCCAATGGCCCGTATAGCGCCATTACCGGTTCTGCCACCGATTTCAGTAGCGCCGGCTCCAGTGATACGGATGGCACTATTGACTCCTATGCCTGGAACTTCGGTGACGGCAATGAAAGTAGTGACACCAACCCCAGCCATACTTATGCGGATCCAGGCACCTATACGGTAACCTTGACGGTTACGGATAATGATGGCGACAGCGATAGTGACAGCACGACCGCCAGCGTTGAAGATGATCAACAACCGGGCAATGAGCCACCGACGGCGAACGCCAATGGTCCTTATGACGGTATGGCCGGTGAGGCTGTGAGTTTCACCAGCGCGGGTTCGAACGATCCTGAAAATTCCGCACTGACTTATACATGGGATTTTGGAGATGGGAATGGCAGTACCGAGGCCAATCCAACCCACACCTATGATGCCCCTGATGTGTACGATGTATCCCTGACTGTAGCGGATGCCGATGGGCTCTCAGACAGCGATTCAACGACCGCGACGATCCAGGACGATCAGCCGCCACCGCCAGCATCGGGTGTGTCAATCAACTCCACCAGTCAGAATGGTGTGCCGACAGGTGCGGCTGTGTCAGAGCTGCAACTGATCAATGGTAACGACTATAAGGTATTTGCGGTGAATGACCTGGGTATGCATTGCGGAGATTTCGATACCCGTATTTCAAGTATCCTGCCACCCTTCAATGTGCTGCATGCGACGGTTATACAGCGTGGTCAAGAGCCCAATATCCTGGGTCGTGATGATGGCGCCGAAGTCTACTATTCAGCGGCATCGAATCCGGATGATCCGATTTTGACGGGCGAAAACTCCGCGGGTTCCGGACCAGTCTATTCCAGCAGAAACCCGATTACAGGTGAGGTATTCAAGACCAATTTCTGGGATGTGGCGCGAGAGGCCTATGCACCATTCTATCCGGCTGAACCATTCTTTGCGGATGGTGTGCTTTCACTTTTCTATCCGGATGGACCAGTGGCAGACATTCTCGATGTGGGTCTTCCGATGCCGAATGTGGAGCTCTTTTACCTGACAAGTCCCGGGACATTGGAGGCAGATCAACAAGACATGCCTGGTCGTGATGGTCCATATCTCGTGAATGCTGAACAGAAGTTCGAAGCCTATGTTGTGGATCAGCCCTTCTTCATCAATCCGGCATTTCAATTTGGCTATGTCAAAGAAGGTGTGAACTGGTTTGAAGCACCCGGTATTCCCGTGACGGCATTTGACGATGACGGCAGAGAGAATCCATGGCCGCTTTATCGTGTCCAGGCAAAGGTTGCTGGGAATGTGGTTGCCTCTGTGGATACGGTCGTCCCGATCTCCGGAGAAGCCAACTGTGGCGCCTGTCATGGTGCTGCAGAGGATGGTGGCAATGGTACAGCAACAGGGCAGCTTGCCTATGTTGCTAGCGCTTTCGACGATGATCCGCAATATGGCGTTGTACCTCTGGAGGTCAGCAAGGAGTATGCGGCAGACTTGAATCTGGTGCGTTTGCATGACTTGAAGCACAGTGATAAATATCCCGAGGGTTTTGGCACGCTAGAAGAGAATACGCCTGTCGTCTGTCAGCAGTGTCACTATACGCCGGCCCTCGATCTTGCCCAGCTTGGACCGCTGGACGGGGATGTAGGCACCACCGCGAATGGCCGTAGACAGGGCAACGTCAAGAGTATGTCAAACGTGATGCATAGCCATCATGGCAGTGTGACAGACGGGGCAGGTAACAAGCTCTTCCCTGATATGCCTGCAGCGATCAAGGATGAGTTTGGTATCGTCGCCAATCATGAAGAACGCCGACAGGTCTTGGAAGAGACCTGTTATCAGTGTCATCCAGGTCGTCGTACCGACTGTCTGCGCGGCGCGATGTCCAACGGCGGCATGCTTTGTCAGGATTGCCATGGTGATATGGAGCAGGTAGGTGACGATTTCACCCGAGGTGTATCACCGACAACCCCAGGTGCGTTTGAACTGGGAGGTGATTTCTACACCAATGCAGATCAGCCTCGTGTACCTTGGGCCAATGAGCCGGGTTGCGGTTCCTGCCACACCGGTGATGCCATGAGTAACCTGGCCGGCACAGCCGGAACCGTGGTCAATCCTGCCGATGCGGACGGGAATGAGGATAATATCCGTCTCTTCCAGGCCTTTCGCTCGGGTGATGCCAAGGCTACCCCAATTGTGCCGACCAATAAGCGTTTTGCAGAGAATGTCATCGAAGCCGACAATCCTGCAGTGTCGGGTCCAAACGATCCACGCATCGGGAATCCCATGCTGTATCGTGTCAGCACCGGGCATGAAGGGGTCTTCTGTGAAGCCTGTCATGGATCGACCCACGGCATTTGGCCGAATAAGAACGAGTTGGCGAATGACAACGTGGCGGCCGGGCAGTTACAGGGTCACAAGGGCACTATCATCGAGTGCAGTACCTGTCATGAAGGCAATCTCGGCGACACCCTGGGTGGTCCGCACGGTATGCATCCGGTCGGTGCAACAAGCTTTGCCGACGGAGGTCATGCCAGCCTTGTTGAACGTAATTCGGATCAGTGCAAGGCGTGTCACGGCGAAGACGGGTTAGGTACCGTACTCTCCCGCATGGCCACAGATCGCGTGCTTGAATGTGACAACCGCACCAGCTTCTGTCCTGACGGTAACAGCGCCGAGTTCACCAAGGGCTATATGGTTGGCTGTGTCGAATGTCATGAGAATCAGATAAATCACGATTGATTGGTTGGTTACACTTACCCGCGTGTCTCCCCACACGCGGGTTATTTTATCCCAATCACTCTCCACCATTGGCGGATATCAGTTCTTCAAACTCCTGTTTTAACACGCGGGCTGAGTGCAGGTCCTGATCAGTTATTTTTGTCATACCTTTTGCCTTGAATAGGGATAGCAGGTGGATGGTTTTTGGGTATTCATCCAACCGAACCATCATCTGGTCAACTTGCCGGGTAAAATCAGATGGTACAGATTTATTCACGCCAATGACCATGGGGACCATGGGTTCCGAAGCGATCAGGACCTCCAATTGGTGGGAAATTTGTGTGTTCAATTCACTTGCCAGGTTGAAGGAAGCATCTGTGACCAGGGCCGCATCGGCCTTGTTGAAAAACAGATCGATAATTGCAGTGTTGATGTCAGTAACCGTATTTGAAGTTGAGAAGAATCTCTCGGCAACGGGAAGCCCCTGTTTCATGAGCGCTACGTCGAGAAATAGCAGTCCGAGATTAAACCCTGTAGGGTGGATCAGACGTTTTTGTCTCAGTTGCGACAGATTTTGTATTTTGTCTGAGCGCCGGGTCAATAGAATAATATTTTGTAATTTATTCGGCCCGATAACGACCGAGTAGCGATAGGATGGGTTGATCATGTGATCGATTTCGAGGTAGTCCAGGGTGTTGGTCAGGACTGCATCAAGTTGATGTTGCCGCATATCTTGAATGGCATCCTGTGGTGATTTAACGTCGATAAACATCCCTTTCTTGCCAATGTTTTTCATGAAATCGAGAAAAATCATTTCGGTTGCAATGCGGGTATCGATACGGTTGGTGGAAAACATCAAACGCGACATGATACCGATAATGGCAGTATCGCGATCGTAAGGGTCGTTAGCGTAACTTCCATGAATGAAAAAAAACGTCAGGCATAACCCGATTAACAGTCGCCCTTTGTGCGAGTTATTTTGCATCGCCTGAGCTGCTAGGGTAATCATGTTTCCTCGATCCAAGCAGTTTCATCATTACCTGATATTCACTGAATAAGCGACGGCTTTCGAGTATTTGACTCTTTTTCAATTTAACAAACTTTTTAGCTTGAAATAGTGAGAGCAAATTCTTGATACGCGGGTTTTCATTAGCCTTGGTGAGATGGCTGCTGACTTCTTGAGTTATGGAAATCGGAATATTTTTATTCATAGCAATAATCTGAGGAACTATATTGACGGATGATAAGAGTATCTCCAGGTTCTTCGGAATCTGCTTGTTATATTCAGCAGCTAGTTCATATGTAACATCTGTCACAAGAGCGCAATCTGTTTTACCAAAAAACAGATCGATTACTGCTGTGTTGATATCGTTTACCTCTTCAATGTGAGCAAAAAAGTTTGCACTTTGTGGAAGTCCTCTCTTTAGCAGTTCAGTATCGAGGTAGTAGTTGCCATTAAAATGCCCACTTGGGATGGATATGGATTTACCTCGTAATTCCTCAACTTTAGAGATATGGTCTTTTTTTCGAGTAATCAGAAGTATTTTTTGATGGATATTCGGGGAGAATAGTACTGTGTGTATGTAATCGGTATTGAGTAGATGCTCCATTTTGAAATAGTCAAATATGTCAATGAATACTGCATCAATATAATTATTGGACAAGTCCTGTTTTAGTTTTTCAACGTCCACATAAAGCTTGATTTCAGACTTCATGCCTATCTGGCCAAAGATCTCTTTGATAAGCACATTGGTGGCAATGGTTGTGTCTTTCGCATCGGCAGAATACAAGACTTTTTCCATGCGGCCGAAATACCCAATATCGGGTATGTCGCCCTGATATCTTTCTGATAAGGGTGTCGTGCCGGCATGTGTTGACAAAAGAAGCAAGCAACAGCACATCAGGCAGGTAATGGAAAATCGAGTGTTCATGTCAGGATAAAAATACAGATCGTCACAATTTGTTGACTGTGAAACTTGGCTGTGAATCGAATCAGTTTATTAGCCTCCCTTCTTTTTTACGATGAGTATTGAGTAAGGTTACATTGGTTTTTTTAATTAATGCCTCGAGTTCGTCTGCACTCATCGGTTTGTGGAAGTAGTAACCCTGAATCAATTTACAACCATGGGTTCTCAACCACTCTACCTGAGCTTGATTTTCAACGCCCTCACCTATGGTGATGATCTCCAGGTCACGGGCCAGTGATATAATCGAGTTCGAGACTGCAATCGTTTTGCGGTCGTGAGGTATTCTGTTGATAAACGATTTATCGATCTTTATTACATCGATAGGCAGTTCAGTAAGATAGCTGAGTGATGAAAATCCGGTACCGAAATCGTCAACCGCCAGGCCAAAACCCAACCTTTTCAATTGATTTAGGAGAGGAAGATTCTTACCCTCTTTGCTGACCAGTACGTGTTCAGTAAACTCAAGCTGAATATGATGTGAAGAGACGTCATACTCGATGAGGGTTTTTTGCAGTCGTTCGGTAAAGTTAGTATCGAGTAGTTCATTGCCAGAGACATTGATGGAAACGGTGATATCAAAATCCCATGCTTTGATCTGTTGGCAGACTTTGTCAAAAACCCACTCACCGACATCACGGATCAAACCAGCCTGTTCAGCGATGGGGATGAATTTGCCTGGTGGTATCATGCCACGATCAGGGTGTTTCCAGCGTAGCAGAGCCTCACAGTGGTGGATCTCACGATTTTCGCTATCAACGAATGGTTGATAGACCATATAGAGTCCGGACGTAGCAATCGCCTTTCTGAGTGAGCTTTCGATGTCAAGATAGTCACGTATGTCATGGTGCATCTCCTCCGAAAAGAAACGAAATGCATTTTTACCACTCTTTTTCGCTGCATACATGGCTGTGTCGGCATTTTTGATCAACTCTTTTGTATTTAAGCCGTCATTAGGGTAGACCACTACGCCAATGCTCGCACTGACACGTAATTCACGGTCATTGCAATAGAATGGAACCTGAAAGCGTCTCAGGATGGCAGCGGTAACCTGGCTGATGGATTCCTTGCTTTTGACCCCCTTTATAATGGCTGTAAATTCATCGCCGCCGAGTCGGCAGACAATATCATCGCTACGCAGGGCCTCCTGGATACGCCAGCCTGATTCACTCAGGACAATATCACCAACCTCATGGCCGAGGGAGTCGTTAATGATCTTGAAGTTGTCCAGGTCGAGAAAAATGACAGCCAAGCCGCTGTTGAATGCTTCCGATTCATCGACGGCCTCGGTGAGGCGGTCCATGAAATAGCGACGATTGGGCAGTTTTGTCAATTTATCGATATAGGCAAGAACCTCCAATTCGTGTTCCAGCTGCTTGCGTCGGGTAATGTCGGAGAGTATGACAAAATAACCACCGCTATCCACTTCATCAATATCAAAGCGCTCAATGCGCATGGTCATGTGGGTCAGGTCGTGATTGATCGTGCTGATGGTGATATCTGTCGACCAGTCGTGTTGGTCGAGATTTGAGAATTCATTTGTGATTTCGTGCTGTTTGCTTCTACCTACCTTCAAATGATTGAGAAATGTGTAAAGAGACATGCCAGTGAAGTAGTCGTCACTTTGATTAATAATATTTTTCAAGGCAGCGTTTACGAAAATGAGCTTATCGTTATTATCGAATATGGCGATGGCATCATTGGTATCTTCAACCAGGCGTGCAAGACGGCGCAGATCCCGGGTGTTACTGTCGAGACTTTCCGCCATGCCATTAAGGGTATTCGCTAGCACGCTAATTTCACCAATCGCATCGGTGGGCGCGCGTGCGGTCAATTCGCCATTTGCCAATCTATTGGCTGTATCCCGCAGTTTGCTCAGTTGCTGCCCAAGTCTCAATGAGCTGGTGTGCAGAAGTAAAAGGGATATGAACACCAAAATAAAGCTGAATATCATTACATTTATGTAATAGCTTGATTTTAAGGATTCATATTCAGTGGCAGATAAACCGAGGGTGAAGATACCCCAGTTGAGGCCGCTGATATTAATTGGCGTGGTAAAAATAAATTCGTTGGCAGCATCATCGTTACTGACACTCTTTACATGTTCGATCGTATATGGGGAAGTAGATTCTAATAGAGAGCGATCAAAAGGCTGTTCCAAACTATCAACTGTCCACTCATCAACGGTGAGCTTGATCCTAATGCCGTCCGACGATGTAAATGTCACAAATGATATTTCAGGTGACTGCTTTAAGACCTTTCTGACATAGGATATAATAAAGCTGAAGTCCTCTGTATATAACGCTTCACTGCAAGCAGCTATGGTTGAATGGGCGAAGGTATCCCCTTGAATAGCGATCATTCGTACCAGTTTGCTGTTATAGAGAGGCAGCAGGATGATGGAAAAAATGATATTGACACCCAGCAGAATCAAGGCGATCCGTTTAAAGAGATGTCTGAAGATCGTGGCCTGTTTCATTGAGATGTAACTTTATTCTTCAGTTTTGCGTACTCTTTATTGAGTCTACCCAGAGTGCGAAAATCATCATTGGTAATCTTTTTTACCCCCGCAAAACGAAAGTTCTTTTTCAGATATCGCAAACGGGGAAAGTCATTGAGTGTCTCCGCGAAAGGTAGATACTTCTCAACTAGATGGGGTGAAAATCCTTTCCGCATGCCAATTACCATGTGGATCAATGGTGGAGAGCTAAGGCTCGTTAGCAGAGACTGTGGAATTTGACGATTCAGTTCACTTGCGACTTCAAAGGAAAAGTCTGTCACCAGGGCGGCATCGACCTGGCCGAAGAAGAGGTTGACTATGGCAGCGTTGGTTTCGCCCGTATAACGTACTTCTGAAAAAAAATCGGCCGCCACGGGCATGCCTGCGCGCATCAAAACAATATCGAGATACCGCCGGCCAACCATATGCCCGGTAGGTACGATAAGTTTTTTGTTACGTAGTGCTTCTAAACTATCGATACCGCTGTCACGTCTTACAAGAAGAATATATTTTGACTTGATGGATGGTCCATGTTGTACTGCATAGATGTGCTCACTGCTTAGGTATTCGATATTGTTAAGAAAAAATACCGGACTCATGAATAAGGCATCAAGCTTGCCAGAAGTAAGCTGGTTTTCCAGTATCTGGTCCGTTTCGTATATCTTGATCTTGAGCTGATTATTCTCATCCTTGTACATCTCGTTGAACAGTAGACTTATGAGAATCTCCAGGTCAGCGATCCGCATGTCATAGGTGGATTCCACACTGCCACCGACACGAATAACGGTCCGATCATCGGCAGCAGCCGAGACCGATACCAAAAAAACCATTCCTATGATTCCGATCAATCCGTGCAGATGGCTAAGCTTTCTATTCACTGAATTGAAATCATTGCGCTTTACTCAATCGCCTCGCTTCCCAAGAGGTAGGCGATTTCGGCCAGGTGAAGTGCCTGATCATGGGCGGCACGGGCAAGGTTGGCGCGTACCATGGCATCCATTAGATTTGCCTCGATGACCTTTTCGGTTTTCACCGCACCGGTCTGGTAGGCACGATTGCTAAGATCGAGGTTTTGCTCCGAGGTGTCGACCGCTTGCTGTGTGATGTTGATCTGTTTCCGTGCGGCCCCGGCCTGTAGGAAGAGGTGTTTGATCTGTGTCGCAGTGCTTTCGCTGAGGAGCAGCTTCTGCTGCTCCTTTTGTGCCTGTTCCGCCTTGGCTGCCGCGACGCGATTTTTGATCAGGCCGCCATCAAACAGCTTCAGCTCCATGCCGATTGCCAAATGCCAGGCATGTTTGTTTTCAACCACACTCAGGCCGCCATCCAGGTCATTTTCGAAGCCATTCACCGAGGCCATCAGGCCGATAGTTGGATAGTGATCACTTTTGGCAGTATCGACTTTTGCCTCATAGGCCTCCACGGCCAGTGACAACTGTTCAATCTGGGGATTGAATTTCAGTGCCTGTTCGATGAGTCGGTCAAGTTGCAGATCTTTCCCGGTATCCGGATACTCTTTTGTGCCGAGCTGGATCTGCACCTGCCACTCCAGCCCCATGGTAAAGGCCAGTGCGGCCAACGCGGCCTGATTTTTAGCTGCCAGCTCTTCATAGGTCGATTCCGCCAGGGCATGGGCCAGTTTGCTTTGCAGTAGATCGAGCTTGTTAACCGAATCGGAACCACCATCGTAGAAGGCCTGGGTGATATCTCTCAATACTTCGAAGGAGATGGTGATATCCTGCGCCAGGGAGGCAAGCTGCTGAGTATAGAGTGCGGTATAGTAGTAACGTTTTACATCCTGAACGATCTGCAGATTGGTTCTATGTACCTCCTTGGTGGCGATATCGACCCCGAGCCTCGCCTGTTCAATCAGACTCGAACGTTTGCCCCCGGTGTAGAGCGGGTAAGTCATTTCCAGGGAGTAGTGAGAAGTGTCTCTGCCCAACATATCGATATCCAGTGCGGGTACTTGCACCGGTGGCAGCATACCTGGGGCCACATCGAAACGTTGTGCCGGATACTCGAAAATTGCCGTCTCATCCCGACGTAGGAAATTGGCATTCAGGCTGAGTGTCGGCCAGTAGGTGGATCGGGCCTGCTGGTACTGGGCCTCCGCAATCGCGACTGATTTTTGCGAAATGGTTTTCAGTCGATTGTTTTCCAGCGCCGTGGCGATTGCCTCATCCAGTGTGTAGGACTTGGCGCTATTAGCCGATACTGGCTTGATAAAGGGGAGTAACAGGAATAAAAGTAGTAAGGCAAATGCTGGAATAAACCCAATGAGAGACGGGGCAGGCTGTGCAGCCTCCCTTGTAAGTCGTTTTTTCATTTTATTATCCTCTGCAATGACTGTGTCCAGCCATGAACACGCAATGCAGGCTGCCAACAGAGTCCCTCTTAGTTTCCAACCGAGAGGTGTAGTGTTCCATTTACTACATTAATAATAGTCTAGATTTATTCTAAATTTGTAGCAAATAAGCTAATTCTCATATTCTACGTGGACGATCAAACGCCACCACTATGAATCGTCTCGTAATAGATTTTTTCCAATTGGTTCTTATGCAGGGTCTCCTCGTTGGCGAGGAAGAGAAACAGATCCCTGATCGGTCCCGGTTCGGTGCTTTTTGCCAGCGCATGATACTGTTCCATGGCTGCGTGTTCGCGACCCAGGGCATATTGAAGAACCGCCTGATCGTCGGGTTTATCTCCCAGTTCAGGCAGGTGGATGCAATCCGAAAAGCGCTTGTCACTGGCCGGGGTCTCCACCATGGCCTGGATATGCTGTCCGATATCGGGTCGTGACCTGAGCTCGTTGAACAGATCGAAATGGCGCTGCTCCTCGTCAGCAAGTTCCTCCACCAGATAGCGGATCTGTTTGCTGACCTTGGGGATCAGGGCGGTGTAGAAGTCCCGCGCAGTGCGCTCGAACTCGATCGCCACCTCGAGGATCTCGCTGAGGCTCTTTTTTGATTGCAGCCTGTCTCGGCCGCTACTTTGTCCTTCGTTCATATCCAACCCCGGTATGTTTTGAGTTTTGAGTTTTGAGTTATTAGTTTTGAGTTGGATGAGTTCGCTTCGCTCAAGCTTATTTTCTTAATCTATTAGAGCGTGCGCGAAGCGCACACCATAACTCAAAACTCAAAACTAATAACTACGTTCTCCCCAGCCATGTTTCGATGCTCTTCGCCACCCGATGACCATCCGCGACGGCATGCACCACGTCCGGTCCGTTGACGCAGTCACCCGCGGCCCAGAGCCACTCCACCGAGGTGCGGCCGTTTTCATCGATCTTGATACGCCCCCGGTTCCACTCCAGTTCTTCACTGAGGTTCTCTCCGAGTATCGAGACATCGGACATCTGGCCGATGGCCTCGATCACCATATCGCCCTCATGTATCTGCTCATCGCTTTCATCATAGGCGGGAGCGAAGCGACCCTGGTCATCGAAGATGGAGCGAACCTTCCAGGTCTTCAGACCTTTCAGACGGCCTCGTTCGACTATGCAGGCCTGGGGGCCCCGTGCGTCGAAAATCTCAATACCCTCCTCATGACACTCCTTGACCTCCACCGGATCGGCAAGGAAGTGGGCCTTGTCTTCAAGGGCGGTCACCGTTACGGCCACCTGGCCATGCTTGCGTTTCTGCATTCGGGCCAGGCTGCGGGCGATATCCATGGCCACATTGCCGCCACCGATAACAACGGCCTTTTTGGGTAGTTTGAATTTTTCATCATTGGTGATCATGCGTAGCAGATCCACCGCTTTTGTGACCTGCTTGTGATCCGCCCCTGGTATCCGGGTAGAGCGTCCCAGGTGGAGACCGATCGCCAGCACCACGGCATCGTAATCGCTCTGCAACTGTTGCATGCTGATATCCACGCCGACCCGGGTGTTGGTCTGGATCTTCACCCCCAAGGAGGTGATGACATCGACATCCCGGTCGAGCATATCGTAGGGCAGGCGATAGGAGGGAATGCCGTATCTGGGCATACCGCCGGCCGCTTCCCTGGCCTCGAACACGGTCACCTGATGGCCTTTTCGAACCAGATCGTAGGCGGCAGTGAGACCGGCGGGGCCGGCGCCGATGATGGCAATCCGTCTGCCGCTCAGATAGTCGACCTTCTCCTCGGCGGCGATCTGTTTGATCCGCTCATGATCCACCGCATCCATGGCATAGCGCTTCAACCAGCGAATCGCTACCGGCTCGCCACGCCGGCCGATGGAACAGGCATCCTCGCAGCGATGGGTACAGACACGACCGCAGACATGGGAGAAGGGGTTGCTTTTATAGATCCAGCGCACGGCCTCTTCAGGCTTGCCCTGCCAGATCGCGCGGATATACTCCGGTGCATCCATATGGGTCGGGCAGGCATCGTTACACATGCCGCACTGTACACAGCGCGAGGCCTCGATCACCGCCTGTTGTTCACTGTAGCCATGCACGATCTCATTGAAATTATCGATCCTGGCTGCCGGTTCCATCTCCTGCATCTGCTGCCGATCCAGGTCCAGCATGTCGGAGTCGACACTCTTCTGCCACCCCAGGCCGTAGAACTTACCATGAATGCCGGTCTCGTCCGGCAGAATGAAATAGCTGTCGATCTCCTCCTGGGTACAGGTATGGACATACTCCCGGGAGAGGGATATGGACCCGGTGGGGCAGATATCGACACACAGGGCACACCAGCAACAGCGTCCATAGTCGATGGCAGGACGCAGGTTGCGTATGCCGTTGATCGGATCCTCGGGCAGATGAGGGACCTTCACCATGGTAATCGCCGCGTTGTCGCAGACCTTCTGACAGGAGCTGCAGCCGATACACTTTTCGTGATCATTGAGGTGAAAGCCGCGATAGTTGGCTGCCGCCGGTCTCGGCTCCAGAGGCACGGTGACGGGCTTGCGAGCGAAGAACTGGAGTGCCTTTAACGGCGCCAGGATGGAGCCGCTATTCTCATGTGCGATGGGCGCCGAGTTTTGAGCTATGAGTTTTGAGTTTTTAGTTTGGTCGCTCATATCAGGGCTCTCTGCGCCGCTTCTGTTTGGGTGCATTCTGAATGGATTTCAATAATTTCTGTCTTTTCATGCTTTGCTAGCCATTGTTGTTGTCTTGACGATGGATGTCAGGATAGACACCAACTCTTCACAATCCCGAATCAGTGATTCGGCAATGCGTTGTTCAAGATAATCTGTCTCTTTCAATAATCTGAGCCAATACAAAGTTTCACGTGCCTCTTTTGATGCTATGGACATTTTCGATTTGAAATCCTTCCTAGATTCACCAGCCTTCGCCTCTTCAATGTTTGCACCAATGCTGGTACCTGAACGCAGAACTTGTTTCGAAAGCATAAACTCCTTCTTCTCACGTTGCAGGTGTCTTGCCAAATGCACTACTCTTATTGCAAATTTAAAACTCTTCTCCATCGAAACATGTCTGCTCTCAGTCATTCAGCCACCTCCCTGTGACACTCCATTAACTCAAAACTAAAAACTCACAACTCAAAACTCTTCAGTCATCGGTCTACTTCTGGAGGACAGGCATCTAGCGAAAACATAGTCTGTGCAATATCCTCGATACGCGACCCCACCGATAGTTTTTCCAGGACCTGTACCGCATGCATCGACGAGGGCCCCCGCACGTGTACCCGGTAGGGTTTGGGACCACCGTCCGAGACCACGTAGTAGCAGAGTTCGCCCTTGGATGATTCGACCCGGGTGTAGACCTCTCCCGCCGGTACATTCCAGGCCAGCGGGTTGGGTATGGGGGCGCGAATCGGACCATGGATATCGGGAAGCGCTTCTACTACCTGACGTACTATGCGGATGCTCTGCATCAATTCATGCCGCCTTACCAGGGTGCGGGCCCAGGCATCACCGCTCTCTTCGGTGGGTATATCGAAATCCAGTTGATCGTAGATCAGGTAGGGATCGTCCCGGCGGACGTCGAACTCGAGACCGGTGGCGCGCAGGTTCGGTCCGGTTACACCCCATGCGAGGGCCTGCTCCCGGCTCAATACGCCGACGCCTTTGGCGCGCTTGACGAAGACCTGGTTCTTGAAGAAGAGGTCGTCGTAGTCGGGGAGACGGGACTCGATATAGTCGAGGGTTTCACTCACACGTTGCAGAAAGCCGGGTGGCAGTTCCCGCCGCACTCCGCCGGGGATGTTGTAGATACTGTAGACACGGCCCCCGGTGAACTCCTCGAATAGATCCAGGACCAGATCCCGATCCGCAACCCCCCAATACATGGTGCTGTACATGCCGGTGGTGGCGGCATGTCCGCCGAAGGTAAAAAGATGGGCGGCAATACGCGACAGCTCCAATTGCATGACCCGGATCCAGGTAGCCCGTTGTGGGACATGCAGGCCGCACAGCTGTTCCACCGCCATGGAGTAGCAGAGCTCCATGGGGGATGGGTCGGGTACGCAGATACGCGGCACCAGGGCGATGTTCTGAATCCACAGGCGCTGCTCCATCAACTTTTCGAAACCTCGATGCAGATAGCCACCATCGGCCTTGGCTTCCAGCACCACATCACCGTGCAGCTTCACCTTCAAGGCATAGTTGCCCTCGATGCCGGGATGGTTAGGGCCAAAGTTGAGCTCGAATTCGTTGCTCGGCGGCTGGCGTTGGGCTTCGTAATTCTCAGGTCTCATTTGTACTCGCTGCGCTCGTAAGTTTTGAGTTTTTAGTTATGAGTTTTGAGTTGTCGGTGTTCGCTACGCTCACACTCTTCAATCTAAAAACTCACAACTTTTATGACTATTTTTTCTTCTGACTAAACCGCTGCTCCTCCGGCGGAATAATCACTCCCCCTCCCTCGGCGACCAGTTCCTGCAGCCACTCCGGGTTGTAGTTCTGCCAGCTCAGGTGTTCGTTGATGTAGGCTTCGCTGTCGAACTCCTTGCGCATCGGAGGCGGTCCGTCCCACTCGGTGAGGATGAATTTCTCCATATTCGGGCTGCCTTCGAAGTGGATGCCGTACATCTCGTGGATATCGCGTTCGAAAAAGGCGGCCGGTTGGTAGAGGTCGTAGACCGACAGATAGACCCCCGGCTCACGGGCAATACGGATGTGGGCGGAGACCAGGGAGTGGCTCTCGTAGGACCAGACATGGTAGACCAGCTCGAACTCGTCATCATCGATCCAGTCGACACAACTGATGGCGGAAAGGTGAATATAACCGGCACGTCCCTGCAGCAGTTCCAGCAGGGCGG